>JAYRFD010000353.1:0-20036 GCA_041908565.1 Polyangia bacterium
AGTCCGGGGTACGAACATCCTCCTCCGCAGACCAAAGCGACGATTTCAGGCAGCGATGCCATCGCCCGCGGCCCGCTGCCCATGTCGCCGGCTCCGGCTGCGGTTGCCACGGGGCCGATCATCGACACCCTGTACTTCAAGGCCGCATCGGCGCTGCGACGGGGCTTCGCTGCCGCGATCGACTTGATCCTGCTGCTGCCGCTTTCGGCGGCGCTGGGCCTGGTTCTGTGCCTGACCTTGGGCTTGCCCGTGCCACGCCTGGCCGAGCTTAGCCCCGACCTGCTTTTGGCCACGCTTCTCGACGGAGGGACCACCGGATCTGTCTTGCTGGCGGTCGCCTTGTTCCTGTCGGTGGCCTACTTCTGCGGCTTTCACTGCGCGCGCGGACAGACCCCAGGCAAGCGCTTGCTGGGCATCATGGTGATTAGCTCGCGCGGCGAGCGTCCTTCCATCGCGCGCAGCCTGCTGCGAACCGGCGCATACATCCTGTCTGCGCTGCCGGTGAGCATCGGCTTTTTGTGGGTTGGCTTTGATCGCGAACGGCGTGCTCTGCACGACTGGGTCGCTGGAACCTATGTGGTGCGTGTGCCATGAGCTCTCGCCTTTCGTCGCTGCTGGTTCAGGATGGGGTGGTTTCGGCGGCCAAGATGGCCGATGCGCTGCAACGGCAGGTCATTCAAGGAGGGGCGCTGGACAGCAACCTGCTTGAGACCAAGGCCATCGATGAAGACGCGCTGGTTGGCTACTTGGGCAAAGCGGCCAGCTTGCCGATGCAGCCGACCGGCATCGCGGCCATGGGCAAGCCTCTGCCCGATGTCTTAGAAGTCTTCACGCAAGAGGTCGCGCTGCGCTTTCGAGCGGTTCCAACGACGCTGCGATCGGGCGGTGTGCTGCAGGTGTTGGTGACGGTCGATAGCGTCATTTCAGACATCGACAGCCTGGCCCTGGTCATTCGCCAGCGCATCGAGCCGTGGGTGGTGCTTGAGTTCCGCCTGCACGAAGCGCTTGAGAAGGTCTACGGCGTCGCTGTACCGACGCGGTTTGCTCGCCTGCTGCAGCGCAGTCAAAAAGCGCACGAAGGCAAGTCGTATCCGTCGGCGCGTCTGATCGATCCGATTCCGCGCTTCGGCAGCCTAAGCACCGTGCGCCTGGCCGGTCCGCCGATGAGCGAAGCAACCGCCGCGCTGTTGGTCGGCGAAGCGATCGCGGCCGGTGTGACCCCTGCGGCTGTCGCAATTCCAGCCAGCCCTGCGGTATCTGCGACGGAAAAGACCGATGCGATGACCGTGCCGGCTTCCGGCGCCGCAAGTCCGACGGAAAAGACCGAAGCGATGACCGTGCCGACCGCAGCGGTTGCAAGCGGCACGGAAAAGACCGATGTGCTGACGGTTCCGGCGACCGATGCCGCAGCCGTCGAAAAAACCGAAGCGCTGCCAGTGCCCGTCGCCGATGTTGTGGCGCCTGCGACCCGCGAGCCCGCAGCCAGCCACGCAGTTGCGGTTCCACCGACGGTCGCGCCGCAGCCAGCGGCAGTCGACGCGCAGAGTCCGCCCGATCCTGTTCGCAGCGAGCCGACGACGATCGCAGCGGTCGATCCCGTGCCGCCAGCGGTGGTGGCCTCCCCAGCCTCGATCCCGGCAGCCCCGGTCGAGCCGGTCGCAGCGCCAGCTGCTGCACGCCCGACCGCGGCAATCGCAGAGCCCGCAGCACCGGTGGCACAGGCTGCTCCGACTGCCGTCCCGGCTTCGGCCAGCAGCGATGGTGTTCCGCGTTCAAGCCGCAGCGCGCCGAGCTATTCCGGCATCGATCAGCTGAGCATGGACGAGTGGGAATCGGTATCGGCTGCCGACTGGCTGTCGGTCGCCAACAAGATCGAGCCGGTCGAAGCGACGAACGAGCCGACGACGCTGCCCGATCTACCCGCAGTGCCAGCCATTCCGGCGACGCCTCGCGCGAAAGCCGCGGCCACAGCGTCGAGCGCACACGCGGCGCCTGCTGCCAAGACCCAAGCGACCGCACCCGCCAAGCCTGCCGCGCCAGCCAGTGCCGCATCGCCCAGCGACGGCGGTCGCAAAGGCAAGAAGCGCAACAAGGGACAGCCGCAGCCGACGGCGCAGACCGCGCAGCAGAAACCGGCAGCGCCCGCAGCGACGACCGCAACGGTCGCAGCGCCCGCAGCGACGACCGCAGCACAGCCTGCGCCAGCCCAGACAGCGGCCAAAGAAGTGGCCCGCCCCGCTGGCCCAGCGACGCAAAAGTCGCTGCCCGCGGTGGTCGCCAAGCCGGCGGTGGCCCCAACGCCAGCGGTGCCGGCGTCCGCAAAGTCGATGCCCGCCAAGCCGCAGCCCGCGTCGGCCTCGCAGTCGAACCCGGCGGTCAAGCCGGCACCGGTCAGCAAGCCGGTGGTGGCGGTTGGCAAGCCGACGGCTCCATCGTCCCTATCGGGCAAGCTGGCAGCGACGACGACGGCCGAAAAACCGGCCAGCGAAAAGCCAGCCCCCAGCCAGACTGCAGCCGCGTCGACTGCCGTCAGCAAACCGGCTGCCCCTGTTGCGACCAGCACCGCCGAAAAATCGCAGCCAACGGCAGTGGCGCCCGTCAAGGCCAAGCCAACGGTCGAGCTACCTGTCATTGCCAAGCCCGTCGACAGCCCAGCGCCGGCCGCACCGGCTGTGCCCGTCGAACCGCTTTCGACCGCCGCTTCCGCCAAGGCAGCCGTCCCCGATTCGATTCCCGAGCCGATCAACAGCGGTCGCTTGGGCGAGCCGATTAGCTCTCTGCGTCCGGAAGACCTGTCCAGCGAGCCGCCGCCCAGCAGCGAGTCGCCAGAAGCCACCGACGGCGATGATCTGCCGCGGCCTGCTCCACGAATTGCGCTGGCCTTGGACGAAAGCAGTGGCGCCACGCTGTCGCTGGAAGCCGCGCGCGAGCTTGTCGCCGTCGCTGCCGATCGCGACGCCATCTTCGAAGCGCTGTGCCGCGGCGCGCGCAGCCGTGCTCGCTTCGCGTGCATCTTCACGATCCACGGCGAGGTCGCCTTTGGCCGAGTCGCCCTGGAAGACACCTGGCTGGATCGTCAGCAGGTCGGTCGCGTGTCCGTCCCGCTGGATCGTCCGTCGGTGTTCCGCCATGCCGCCAAGAGCCGGCAGCAGCACGTCGGTGCCCTGGGTGATCCGGGGGTAACCAACGACCCGCTGCGCGCCCTGGGGCGTCGTCCGCCGATTCCGGGCGCGGTGCTGCCCATTCTTCTGCGCGGTCGGCCCGTCGCGCTGCTGTACCTTGATGACGATGGACGCGATCTAAGCGAGGCCCTGTGGACCGAGCTTCAGCCACTGTTGAGCGAAGTCGGCCAGGCCTTCCACCGCTTGGTGCAGCAGTCCAAGACCGGCGGACTGGGCGGCGTTGCCGACCTGGAAGACGGCGCCAGCCCACAAGAGGTCAGTGACACGGGCACCAGCGCCTGGCGGCCGCGCAGCCAGCACACACCGGCTCCTGCGGTCGCTGCCGCTGCTTCACCCACGCCGACCGCTGTGGCCGCACCCGTCGCTGCGCCCGTTGCTGCACCCGCGCCGACGACACCGGCTGCGCAGCCCGCAGCCGAGCCGACCAAGGCGGTGCCCAAGGTCGATCCGGCGGCTCCTGTACCGGTGGCGGCCAGCGAACAGCCGACCGTCCCCTTGCGCGTCGATCGCAGCAAACAGGCGACGGCAGCCACGGCAAGCAAGGTGCAGCCCGCAGAAAAAGGCTCGGCAGCCAGTGCCGCCCCAAGCGGCAAGGCCGAAAAGACCGAAAAGGTCGAAAAGATCGAGTCGGCCCCCAAGCAGACCGGCAAGCACAGCAAGGGATCGAACAAGTCGCCGGCCACCTCGACGGTATCGCCGGCCAACAAGGAAAGCGGCAAAGACGCCGGCAAAGACACGACCAAAGACAGCGGCAAAGACGCTGGCAAAGATGGGCGCAAGGAAGCCCCGGCGGCTCGCGAAGACTGGGCCGCACTGATCGAAAAAGCCGCAGGCGGAGACGACGCCGCCGCGCAAGCGCTGGTGTCCGGAGACGAAGCCGCGATACAGGCTGTTGTGGCCGCCCTGCCGGGACCGCTGCGCAGCCAAGAGCGCAGTGCCATCGGCGATCCACAAGCCGCCGAAGCCAACCTGGCGCACAGCCCGCTTCTGTCGTTGGTCCTGCGCATCGGGGCACGCGCGGTCAGTCCGCTGGTCGCGCGCTTGAAGCAAAAGGACACGCCGGCTCGCGTCCGCTTCTTCATCGTGCAGCTATTTGGCGAGATGCCGGTCGCCGCGACGCTGGATCCGCTGTTCGACAGCCTGTACGACGCGGATGAAGAAGTTCGCACGGCCGCCGCGGCCGCCCTGCGCAACTTCCCGCCCAGCCAAGCGCAAAGCGCGCTGCGCGGTCGCCTGCGCGATGCGCTGGACAGCCAGCAGAGCGCCGATCCCAAGCGCCTGGTGGCGACGGTGGATGCTCTTGGCGAGCTACGCGACACGATGGCCGTGCAGCCGATTATCGACCTGCTGGACGCAAGCGATCCGCTGCTGGTCGATTCGGCCGGCCGCGCGCTGCAGGCGATCACCAAGCAGGACTTTGGCCGCAGTCGCTATCGCTGGTCGGGCTGGTGGCGTCGCCATCAGTACGAGCCGCGCCTGCAGTGGCTGCTGTCGGGCCTGTGCCATGACAGCGCCATGATTCGCTCGTCGGCGCAGGATGAGCTTTCCGAGATGTCGGGGGACGTTGTGGGGTATCGCTTCGACCTGCCGAATCGCGAGCGCGAGTCGACGGCCAAGCAGTGGGCCAAGTGGTGGCAACGCCACGGCTACGACGTGGTGTAGCCGCAGCGCGCCACGCGCTTACTGCGAGGTATTGGAAAGCAGGCTGACGCGGCCGGTGGCTCGGCTGGTGACGGCGAAGTCGGGACGTGAATCGTCCGTCAGGTCGGAGGCCAGGATCGAAAACGGCCCGGCCGCTGCAGGGTAACGCAGCGTCGACGTGAAGGTCCCATCGCCTTTGCCGATCAGCACGCTGACCGTGCCGTCGTCGAAGTTGGCCACGGCCAAGTCGGGCTTGCCATCGCCGTTCCAGTCCGCGCTGGTGACCGAGTTCGGCCCGCCACCGACCGCAGAAGACTTGGCATCGGCAAAGGTGCCATCGCCCTTGCCCAGAAGCACGCTGACGCTGGCGCTGGCCGAGTTGGCGCAGACCAGATCCAGCTTCTTGTCGCCGTCCAAATCGACGACCGTGAGCCCCATGGGGGCCATCTCAACGGCCACGTCTTTGGCCGTCTCGAAGCTGCCATCGCCCTTGCCGACCAGCACGCTGACGGTGGCATTGCCGTAGTTGGCGACGGCCAGGTCCAGCTTCTTGTCACCGTTGAGGTCCGTCAGCAGCAAGTCCATGGGCCGATTGAAGCCGGTCACCGTCTTTCCCGCTGCGGTGTCAAAGGTGCCATCGCCCTTGCCGGGCAGGATGACGACCTTGCTGTCGGCGGTGGTCACCACCACGTCGTCTTTCATGTCACCGTTGACGTCGGCAATGGCCAGCGCCGTCGGAGTCGCCCCCAGCGTCGTGTGCTTGGCGGGCTCGAAGGTGCCATCGCCCTTGCCAACCAGCACGCTGACATCGCCGGAGTACGAGTTGGCCGTCACGACATCCAGCTTCTTGTCGCCGTTCAGGTCGACGACGCGCACCGCGATGGGGTCGCTGCCAACGGCCGTGCTCTTGGCCATCTCGAACGCGCCGCCGCCTTTGCCCAGCGCGACACCGACTGCGCTGTCGCCCAGGTTGGCGGTGACAAGGTCGGCCTTCTTGTCGCCGTTCAAGTCGGCAACGGCCAGCGATACCGGACCCAGGCCGATGTCAACACCCGTCGGTGATCCAAAGTCGACGCGCGATGCGTAGTACGAAAACAGGTCGGCCCGTGTTGCCGACTTGCCGCTGGGATGGACCACATCGACGGCGACCTTGCCCCAGGCGCCCAGCTTGGCGGGCAGGGTTGCGGTGATCTCGCTTTCGCCGACGACCGTGACATCGCTGGCTTCGGTTCCGCCGAAGCGCACGCGCGCGCCCTTCGCGAAGTTCTGACCGCCCAGCTTGATCGTCACGCCACCGCTGGTTGGCCCCAGGGTCGGCGTGATCATCGAGATGACCGGCGGCATCTCCGTCGGCGTGACCATCGTCATATCCGGCATCGGCATGGGGCTGGCCATGTCGGGTTCGTTGTTCATCTGGACGGGTGGCGGCATCGGCCCGCTGGGCTCTTTCCTGTCGCAGCCATCCGCCACCAAAAGCAGACCGGCACCAGCGACCAGCACCGAGACCGACAAGGAGCCGGCCTTCGCCAGCAGCCAGGGACCTACCATGGGTCGAAGAAAACGCAGCAAAGTCATGAGCTTAGCCTCCGTCCCGGCAGGCTTAGCGCACCGAGGACAGACTGTCACGCACTTTCCAGACAGACCCAAATCGCCGCCCCCACGTTTCGTCTGTGCACCCCGTACCTTCGCTGCGGGGGGATCGACGCGGAATCCCGAGTCGATCTGGTGACCTTGCCTCGCAATCTTGCGATACGATCGGACGCCTCTCCCTCTGTGGAGAGCACGCTGGTAGGACGAGCATGAAAAACGAACGGTGCTCCCGAGTGGGCCATTGGCAGCGAGCAGCGCTGCTTTCGGTCTTTGGCTGCGTACTCTTTTCGAGCCTGGGCTGCGGTCCCCGCTTCGAAGGTCACCAGACGGTCGCCACCGTCGAAGTGATCCGAACACCGGTCGAGCTGAAGGCGACGGTCCTAAACCACGCCATCGCTGGAGACGAACGCCTGGGGGTCGGTCAGCGCTTAAACGTGGCTGACAAAGCGCAGGCGCTGTTGCGGCACGACCAAGGGGCTCGCCTGCTGTTCGACAGCGGCAGCAACGCCGAAGTCACCGAGTCGGGTGTGCAGCTGACCAGCGGTCGCGTCTGGGTCGATGCTCGCGAAGGCGGGCGCATCGAGATCGCCACTCCAGAGCTCAGCGCGGTGGCTGGCGGTGCCGGGTACGAAGTCAGCGTGCAGGGCAGCACCAGCCTGATCACCGTCATCCGCGGCGAGGTCGCCTTCATCAGCGGCAAGGGGCGCGGCGTGGCCAAAGCCGGCGAGCTAGTCAGCGCCAGCGGCGGCAACCTGGTCGTCAAGCCCGTGGTGCTGTGGGACGACTGGACTGGCGGCCTGGGCTGGCCCGATCCGCGCAAAGGCCGCGGCGCAGCCGGCGTCGGTGAAGTTGGAGCCCGCCGCCCCGGCAACCTGGGCGAAGCCCGCTTCCCACTGTCGATTCAGCGTCTGCAGGTGCGCACCCGCATCGACGACGATCTGGCCATCACCACCGTGGAAGAGACCTTCTTCAACCCAGCGGAATCGACGCTGGAAGGCATCTTCCGCGTGCGCTTGCCCGACGGAGCGATCCTGTCGCGCTTCGCCATCGATCGCCACGGTCGCTTTGTCGACGGCTACGTCAAGGAACGCGAGACCGCCCAGCGCGACTACCAGGCGCAGGTCTATGAAGGGTCGACCAAGGACCCGGCCCTGTTGGAATGGGAAGCGCCCGGCAGCTTCAAAGCGCGCTTGTATCCGCTGCCGCCGGGATCGACGCGGCGCGTGCTGTACAGCTACAGCGAATGGCTGACGCCGCACGGAGAAGGCTTCGCACAACGAGCGTATCGCTTCCCAATGGCAGGCCCGGCCGGTGGTGGTGCTCCGCTGATTCAAGAGCTGGACATCGAAGTCGATGCCGCAAGCTCGGGTTCCAAGGAAGTGCGGGCCGGCTTGGGCGCCTTGATCAGCAAAGACGGTCGCCGCGTCGTGCTGCAGCGCACCGACTATGTGCCCAGCGCCGACCTGCTGGTCGAAATGATCGGCGCGCCGCGGCCCGCCGACGTCGCGCGGGTGTATCGCGCCAGGCACTCGGTGCCGTCGCGTCCGGGAGCGCGCTCGGTCCGGGATGAAAGCGACTATGTGCTGATTCGCGCCATGCCGGTGGCTGCTCCCAAGCCCAGCGCTCCGACTCCGCTGGATCTGGTGCTGCTGGTGGACGTCTCGGCCGCGACCGATGCCACTCATTTGGCGATGGCTCGCACGCTGGTCGAATCGGTCCTGCGTCACCTGGGTCCCGACGATCGCGTGGCCCTGTTGGGCGCCGACCTGAACGCCCATTCCCTGCTGGCGGGCCCAACGGGTAAAGCGACCGGCAAGCCAGCGGCGACGCTGATGCCGGCCAGCAACGATGCGGTGACCGCCCTTTTGGCCCAGCTTGGCCAGACGCGCACCGGCGGAGCCACCGACCTGGGAGCCGCCCTAAGCCAAGCCGCCGCCATCCTTTCGCCCGACCGCGCCGGCGCCGTTCTGTATGTCGGCGATGCGCAGCCCACCGTGGGTGAGCTGGATCTTCCCACGCTGCGCGAACGGCTGGATCGCCTGCCTGCCCCGCTGCGTTTGTACGGTGTCGGTATCGGTGCCGAAGCCAACCTGGATCTGCTGTCCGGCCTGTGTCAGATGAACGCGGGCTTGGCCTTCCGCGTGTCCGATCGGGCCGCCGCGGCCGAGACCGCGCTGAGCATCACCACCCACCTGTCGCGTCCGGCCGTCAGCCGCATCAAGGTCGACGTAGGCGCTGGTCTGGATCGCGTCTATCCCCGGCAGAGCGTATCGCTGCGCGCCGGCGAGCCACTGTACATCCTGGCCCGCCTGCGCCAGAGCCTGCCGCAGACCGTGCAGGTCGAAGGCATCAGCGATGGCCAGCCGTTCAAGTCGGTGTTCAAGCTGCAGAGCCACAGCCTGGACGACACCGCCGATCTGCGCCTGCGCTGGTCGCAGGCCCGCCTGCTGCAGCTTCTGGACGGCGGAGCCAGCACCGAAGAAGTGGCCGAGCTGGGCGTGCGCCAGAACCTGATCACACCGTTTACGTCGTTCTATGTCCCCAGCGAAGACGAAGTGGCGCTTTTGGAACGACAGGTTCCCGATGTGCGGGCCGCCGGCTGCAGCTATGAGCGCTCGGCTCCGTCGATGGCGCAGGCCCCACCGCCAGTGGAGGCCATGTCGCGGACCGCTAGCACAGAGGCATCCGGATCGTCGCGTCCCGCGGTGGAAGGCAAGATGGGCCGGCGCGAAGCGTCCAAGGCCAGCAAGCTGTTCGCGGTGCGCGGCCCCAGCCGGGACCAGGCCCCCAAGGCCAAGGAAGAAGAAGCCCCGCCCGAGCCCGAGATGGCCGCCGCAGCAGCACCCATCGCTCCCGGTGCTCCACCACCCGCCGATGCTCCGTCTGCCAGCCGGGCCCCAGCCAAGCCGATGCGCGCGATGATGAAGAAAGCCGACAAGGGACCCGGTGGTCCTGCGGATGGACTGATGGGCGACGCCGTTGGCGACGCCTATGGCAGTGGGGGTTTTGGCATGGTCGGCGGCGGTCGCGGGGGCGGCGGCACCGGCGAAGGCACGATTGGCCTGGGCAACCTGGGCACCATCGGACACGGCGGCGGCGACAAGAAGAAGTCCAAGGGAGGCAAGCAGCGTCGCAGTCACAGCCTCGCCGATGACGACGCCGAAGACAGCGGGGGCAGCGAACGATCGCGGGATCGCCGACGCGTCTTTGATGAAGAGCCACCTGCCCCAAGCAGCGGCAGCTTCGTGGCCCTGAACACCAGCGATGTCACCGTCGTGGTCGGCATCCTGCGCCACCGGCCGCGCGGTTGCAGCGCCGCATCGACCCAGCCGCTGGAAGAACGTCGCGAGCTGTGGCGCGAACGCCTGAGCATGCAGCCCGGCGTCCGTCGCGCGCTGGAGATCTTCCAAGATGCGCAGCGCAGCTGCGAGCTGAAGCGCTGGACGGATCGCCGCGAGCTTCTGAAGTTGATGCTGCGCAGCGTCGGCGGCCCCAGCGGCATGGTGTCGCTGTACAAGCACTTCGATGACGAGCCCGAAGAACAGGAATACCTGCGGCAAGCCATCCTGGGCGAAGTCCGGTCGCCACGCGATCTGCGCGTGATCTTCGACGGCCTGGGCCTGGGCGATGAAGAACGGGCCCTGCTGGCGCAAGAGGTCGTGCGCGTCGCCAAGACTCCGGCGGATCGCCTGCGCCGCCTGGAAGATCTGCTGCGCAAGTGGCCGGGCGATATGCGCCTGCGGCTGCTGCGCATGGAAACCGAAGAGGAGCTGGGCGAAAAAGAATCGGCCCGCCGCACCGCCGAAGAGGTTCGCCGCGATCCATACGCCGATGCGCAGGCTCGCACCGCCGTGGGCGAGCTGTACATCCGCCTGGGCGACGAAGATGCCGCCCGCCGCGCGTTTTCCGAGATCGTCGAGTTTGCGCCGCGTGACTCGCTGGCCAGACGACGGCTGGGCGATCTGTACCGCGCGCACGGCTGGTTTGATGAAGCCTATCGCCAGTACCAGACGCTGATGACGCTGGATCCCAACGATCAGTCGGTGCTGCTGCTGCTGGCGATGGCGGCGGCCGGGGCCGGCCACATCGAAGAAGCGCTGGGCCTGGAAGGCCGCGTGATCTCGACATCCGAACCAGGCAGCGAGACCGGCGTATCACGCACCGCCCTGTGGCAGACGGCGCTGCGCCTGGCCCAGCTGCGGGAAGAGGCGAGGCAGAAGAACGACGCCGAAGGCCTGGCCCGCCTGTTCTTGCGCACGCAAAAAGCCGGGGCGCTGGGTCTTTCACGACCGCTGCGCGTGCTTCTGACCTGGGCCCATCCCGAAGCCGACCTGGATCTGCGCATCGCCGCTGACGACGAAAGCTTCGGCCCGGCCAACGATTTGGCGCCGCAGCTTGGCTTTCTGGGCTGGCACAGCCACAAGACGGCGTCGCTAAACGGCGCCTATCAGATCGAAGTGGTGCGACGCGATCGCCCGGGGGCCTTGAAGTACGGCGGAGAGCTGACCGTGCTTACGAACGAAGGCGAAAAGAACGAAAAGCTGTGGCGCCTGCCGCTGTCGTTTGAGGGTGAGACGACGACAGCGCGCTTTGTGCTGCGAGACGGCAAAGTCGAAAAGGCGGAGGCGCAGTAATGACACCGAAGATGAATCGAAGCGCGCTGTTTCTGACGCTGTTCGCCGCCGGATCGGCCTTCGCCTTGGCGTGTACCAAGGCGCCGCCACCGGCCCCGACCGCGGCCTGGGTGCAGCCGGGGCGTCCAGGGGTCACCGTGCAGCGCGGTCCGCAGACGCTGCCGGTCGAAGGTGCGCTGCGCATCGAAGAACAGAGCGTCGTGCAGACTCCGCCCGGCGTGCGATCGTCGCTGTTTCTGGATCGCGGAGCCTGGGTCCTTTTGGATGAAAAGACCGCGGTGCAGGTCGGCGAAAAGCGCATCGAGCTGCGATCGGGTCGCATCTGGATCGACGCGCGCGGGGGCGATGAAGTCGAAGTCAGCGCCGGATCGGGCAAGGTGCTGCTCAACGCCAAGGGCGCCGGGCTGTCGGTGACGCAGACGGGCAGCGACGCGCAGATCTACTGCGCCGCTGGACAAGTAACCTGGCACGTCGGCCCGCAAGGCGGACGGCTGGAATCGGGCCTGTCGCTGCTGTTTAAAAACGGCGAAGCGCGCGAGACGGCGCAGGCGCTGTGGGACGACTGGACCTACGGCCTGGCCGAGCCGGGACCGCTGCGGCCCCTGGAAGCCGCTGGCGTCGGTCAGCTGTCGGCCCGTCGCCAAGGCGATCTGGGCACGGCGCGCACCCCGCTGATCGTTCGGCAGCACGATGTCCGCGTGCGGGTCGAGCGCGATCTGGCGATCACCGAGATCGAGCAGACCTTCTTCAACCCGCGATCGGAACACCTGGAAGGCCAGTACAGCGTGCGCCTGCCCGAGCGCGCCATCCTGCAGGAATTCGCCGTCGGGCAAGAAGACTCGACGCCGCAGGTCGGCAGCGTGGTGGCCAGCGTGCGGGCCGGCACCACGTCGGCCTATGACTCGTTTACGGCTCAGCTGGAATGGGCGGGCGCCGGTCGGTATCGCGGCATCGTGCGCGACATCCGCCCCGGCAAGACCAAGGTGGTCCGCCTGCGCTATGCCGAATGGCTGCCGCACTACCAAGTCAAGGGCGCGGCCGGCAGCCGACGCACCTATGTCTATCCGATGGGGCAAAGCGCGGCGGCCCTGACCGGCAACGCCCCCAACCTGGGCGAGTTTTCGCTGGAAGTCGATGTCAGCCGCGCTGAAATCGGCGGCCTGTCGGCCGGTCTGGGCGCCACCAACGAGGGCAGCCGCGTCGTCATGCGGCGCAGCGACTTTCGTCCGGCGGCCGACTTCGTGCTCGATCTGATCGACGGCAAGGGGCGCAAGGGCGATCGCCTGGAAGCCTATCGCAGCGACGGTGGCGACGTGCGCTACTTCTTCACGCAGCCGGTGCTGGATGCTGGCCCGCCGCCGGAACAGCTAGACGTCGTGCTGGTCATCGATGTGTCGGCGGCAACCGATGAAGCGCGCCTGGATCTGGGACGGGCGGCGGCGCAGGCCCTGCTGCAGCAGCTACGCCCGCAGGATCGCGTCGCGGTCCTGACCGCCTCGACCGGCCCGGCCAGCCTGGGACGCGACCCCATGGGTCCCGCCAGCAAAGAGCGCGTCGAAGAGCTGATCGGCCTTCTGAGCAAGCAGACCCCCGCCGGTGCCAGCAACCTGGAAGCGGCCTTTCTGCGCGCTGTCGAGCTTCTGCCGCGTGGCAAGGGCACCGTGATCTACATCGGCGATGGTCGACCGACGATCGGCGCCCTTTTGCCGGGAGAGCTTCGCGATCGCTTGGCTCGTCTTGGGGCCTTGCCGCGGTTCTATGCAGTGGCGGTCGGCAGCGATGCCAACCTAGACCTGTTGGGTGCGATCTGCGACGCCGGACAGGGCCGTGGCGTGGTGCGCATCGAAGACCGTCCAGAAGCCGCTCGCGCCGCCCTGCACCTGATCGAGCGCGCGGCGCAGCCCAGCCTGACCGATGTGCGCATCGCGCTGGGCGAAGAAGCCGACGTGGTCTATCCCGAAGCGGCGGTGTCGCTGGAAGGCGGCGAAGCGCTGCCGATCATCGCTCGCCTGCGCCGCGATCGCACGATGCCGCCGGCCACGCTGACGGTGACCGGTCGGCGCGATGGCAAGCCGTTTACGACGCAGATCCCGCTGATGTCGCGCGACATCGAAGAAAGTGGCGATCTGGGCCGACGCTGGGCCCAGGCGCGGCTGGCTCGCTTGCTGGAACGCGGCTCGGGTCGCGAAGCCGTGCTGGACATCGGATCGCGCTTTGGGCTGGTGACGCCCTGGACCGCCATCGTCATCGGTGGCAGCGGCGGCGATGCCTATGCGCCGCAGATCGGCGAAAGCGAAAGCGGGCTGTTTGTGCCCCCCGCGCTGCGCGGCCAAGCCCCAAGCGATGCCACGGTGGCGCTGGAAGCGGGCGTGTCGACCAGCAGCCTGCGCATCACCAGCTTGAACGATCTGTACGTGCGGGCCCTGCGCGAACGCGAAGCGCCGGCTCGTCTGTGTTACGAACGCCGCGCCGCCGGCCATCCCGAGCTTTCCGGTCGCGTAGTCCTGCGCGTCAAGGTGGCGGTCGACGGTGTGCCGCGCGAAGCCAAGGTCCTGTCGTCCACGCTGCGGGCCCGCGATGTCGATGCGTGCATCGAGCGCGCCATCACCGGCCTGAAGCTGCCGGTTGCCCCCGACGGCAAGCCGCACGAGCTGACCTATTCCCTGCAGTTCAACCAAGCCGAGCACGACGAAGGCAGCCGAGGCTGCAGCGCCGCATCGCGGGCCTATCTGGCGACGCGCCGGGCCCTGTGGCGCGAGCGCTTGAGCCGCAACAGCAACGTCGCGGGGGCCATGAGCGTGTGGACGGAAGCCGAGTCGCGCTGTGAGCTGCGCAGCTGGCTGGATCGCCGCGCGCTGCTGGATCTGATGCGGCCCGCCGTCGGCAATACCGCGCACCAGGTCGACCTGTACCACCGCTTCGAATCGCACGAACAGCAGGCGGAAATTCAGGCCTATCTGCGGCGCGAGATCCTGCGCGCCGTGCGCACCGAAGAAGACGTGCGGGCCGCGCAGTACGGCTTGGTGCTAGATGGCGGCATCGATCCGACGCTGCTGTCGCAAGAGCTGGCCAAGGCCAAGACGGTGACCGATCGGCTGGAAGTCGTGCGGCGCTTCCTGTCGCTGTCGCCGATGGCCCTGTCGCTGAAGCTCAAGCTCTTGGCCCTGCTGGAAGAGGCGGGACAAAAAGACGAAGCGCGGCGGCTGGTCGACAGCCTGCGCAGCGATCCGGGGGCGGATGCGTCCGTGCGGCAGGCGATCGGCGAATTCCTAACGCGATCGGGCGATGGAGCCGACGGGGCGCGGGCGTTTTCCGAGATCGTCGAGTTCGCTCCCTTTGATCCCTGGGGTCGCCGCCGCTTGGGCGATCTGTACCGCGCGAACCGCCTGTTCGAGCCGGCCTATCGCGAATACCAAACCCTGGGCTGGCTGACGCCGCAGGACGACACGGTGCTTTTGCTTCTGGCCGGGGCGGCGGCGGGAACGGGACGCAGCGATGAAGCTCTGCGGCTGTCGGCCCGCGTGGCGGAAGCGGTCGGGGCGAAAAGCGGTGAAAAAGGCGTGGCGGCGTGGGCGCGAGCGCTGTACTCGGCGCTGTACGCTCGACTGCGGCTGCAAGCGGCGGAACAGAAAGATGCGCGTCTGCAGGCTCAGCTTCTTTCGCGCGGGCGCAGCGACGGAGTGTCGGGCTATGCCGGCAAGCTGCTGTTTGCGGTGCAGTGGACGCATCCGGATGCGGGGGTGCAGCTGTTCCTGGCTCCGCCGGGGGCGCCCAAGGGCGATGGCGATCGGGCAGCACTGCAGGGGGCGGACGTCGGCATCGAAGCCCAGCGCCTGGATCGAATCGACGCGGGTAGCTGGCGCCTGACGGTGCGCAAGACCGGGCTGACATCGGGCCCGGTGTCCGTCGACCTGATCGTCCTGCAAAACGCCGGGGAAGCCAGCGAACAAGCGCGCCGCCAGACCCTCGAGTTTCCCGCGGAGCCTTCTACGAAGACCTTCACCTTCGAAGGCGGCGAGCTGCGGTAAGAACGCGGTTCACGGAAGCGGTTCACGGAAAACGGTTCACAGAAGAAGCTTCGAATGCCCTCAGCGCGTTGGGCTGCACGGCTGGGGCCCGTTTCCCAACTCCGTTGGGTCCCCCGGACGCAGACTCTGTATTTCGAGCCGGGACACGTCTTGAAAAAGAGTCCGCTGCGGCCCCAGCGTTTGCGCTTCTTGGCGATGGGTTGATTCTGGGGGCGTCCGCTGAGAGAGCCCGACGGTGGGCTGCCTTCGGCCGTTGGATCGTGGTACGGCATGGGCATGCTGCGATCGGTGCTGGATTCTTGCGGGGTGTCTGTTGTGGCCTTGGGCGGTCTTCTGGGGATCGCTGCCTGCGGCGATGCGCCAGTCGATGCGATGGCGGTCCTGCCGCGGATCGGCGAGACGCGCGCCATCGTCCCCGGACCAAATCTGCCCGACGAGTACACGACCCTGCGCGATCGTCTGGGGGCGCAGTCCAACAACAACTTGGATGTCGTGCGCCATGGCGATCAGGTGTTCCTGGCCACTCGCTTGTCCAAGGATCACTTCGCTTCCAGCGATACGTACCTGTTTGTGTTTTCGTCGCAGGACGAGCAGACCTGGCGCTTTGAGGCGCGCTTTTCCGTCGGATCCGATCTGCGCGAGCCGCGCTTTCTGTCGTATCGCGGCGAGCTGTTCTTGTACTTCGCCAAGCTGGGCGACAACCCGCTGGGCTTTGATCCCAAGGGCATGCTGTTCAGCCAGCGCTTAGGTCCGGCGTCGTGGACGAACCCGCAGGGACTGTATCGCCCCGATGAGCCCTACATCCCCTGGCGAGCCAAGGAACGAAACGGCAGCGCGTGGCTGATTACGTATCGCAACGGCGAGCACATCTATGATTTTTCCGGTCAGCCGATGACGGTTGAGCTTCTGCGCAGCGACGACGGAAAGACGTTTTCCCCGCTGCGATCCGATCGACCGGCGGTGCTGCGCGGCGGCGGATCCGAAGCCGACTTTGAATTCGACGATCGCGGCGACCTGTACGCCGTCGTGCGCAACGAAGCGGGCGATGACAGCGGCTTTGGCAGCAAGATCTGTCGGGCCAGCGCGAGCGATCTGTCGTCGTGGACGTGCCAGACCGATGCGAAAAAGTACGACTCGCCCTTGATGTTTCGTCATCGCGATGGGCTGTATCTGATCGGGCGTCGCAACGTGTCGGAAACGGGAGACTATGCGCTCAATCCGTCGGCTCCGTGGTCGGCGCGGGAAAGTGCGCTGAATCAGCTGGACTATGCCGGGCGCCCCAAGCGCTGCGCTCTGTGGCAGATCGATCGCGCCAGCCTGCGCGTGCGTCACGTCATCGACGTGCCAGGCTGGGGCGACACCTGTTTCCCGTCGATCTTGACGCCGGCTGGCGAAGCGACCGGCGGCGCGGGCGGCGGTCCGCGGAGGCTGGTCTTGTACAACTATTCGTCGCCGCTTGATGACGTCGAAAATGCCGACCGCGCGTGGAACGATGCGCAGCGACGCGAGACGCGGATCTATCGCACCGAGATCTGGATGCCGTGACGAGGGACGTGGCGGTCGAGGGTCTACGAACGAACCCGCGCGTTGAGGACGCGCAGGCGGCGGACCAGCACCAGCAGGATCTGTTCTTGGATTTGCGGGCGGCGGGCCATTAGCTCGCCCAGGTCGGCGGCGCGCAGGCGCAAAAGTTCAGCGGCTTCCATGACGACGGCATCGGCGCTGCGGGCTTCGCGATCGATGACCGATAGCTCACCGAAGAACTCGCGCTCGCCCAGGGTGGCGATGGTGGCAGCACCGTCGCGGATGGCCACCTTGCCTTGCACGATGATGTACATGTCTTCGCCGGTCTCGCCCTTGCGAAAGACGACCTCGCCGGCTGGATGCTCGACGGTGTCGAGGATCTCGGCGACCAGGCGCAGGTCTTCACCGGGAATCTCGGCAAACAGAGGCACGCTGCGCAGAAAACGCATCCGCTCAAACACCGGGATCAAGGCGGCATCCTTTGCATAGAGTTCGGGAAAGCGTGCTGCGGCCCGCTGTCCATAGGTGATCAGCCCGCAGACGCGCAGGTGTCCATCGTCCAGCCCGACGAGAAAGCCCAGGGGATCATCGATCGCTGCGTGATCCAGAAGCTCGACATGCTCGGCGGCCAGCAGGCGTTCGCGCAGGGTCAGCTTGTCGAACAGCGGCACCACCTTGCGCGCCAGATCCAAGGGCAGAGCCATCTCTAAAAGCTCGGCGACTTGCGCTTCTTTGTCGCCTTTTTCGGGCGGTCGCGTGATCGCCGATTGCGTGCGACGCAGGCCGACTTCGACGGCACTGGTCAAGCTGCGGCTGTGCAGAAGCGACAGCATGCGCAGCACGCGCTGGCGGACCGTGCGGAAGCGAAGCTCGATCTCGCCGCCCAGAAAGACATACTCGGGGTCCAGGTCCCAGTCGGGTGTGCCGTCGTCGCGCGCCACGCCGGCGATCAGCGACAGGTAACGGAAGCTCTCGGCGATCTCAAGCAGCAGGACGGGTTCGACGGTGGCATAGGACAGCGGGGCGATGCGACCGGACTGCACATGGCGCGACAGCGTAGAAATGGCGCGATCGCGAACGCTGACATCGCCGTGGGCCAGAAGGCGGGTCAGGCCATCGCCCTGCAACGAATCGGCCAGCAGATCGGGCAAGCTGCGGGTGCTGGGGGCGGCGGTGGGGACGCGATAGGCGACGATGGTCTGGCAGGCCTCGTTCAAGACTTCGTCGCTCCAGCTAAGCAGCGAGGTGATGGCGGCTTCGGTGGTGCGCGGATCTTCGATCAAAGGGGTCAGGCTGGGCAGCAAGCTGCGCGCGCGCAGGCGAACCGTCGCTTGCAAGGCGGCCAGGCGAACCAGCACATCGCTTTCGGCTTTGTCTTTGGGGGGACTGGCGCTCGACGGAGGGGAAGGTGGCGAGGCCAGGCACTTGGCGATGGCCGACAGCACGGCTTCCTGATCGCGGTTGGATGGGTCCAAGACGCCCAAGGCTGCTTGCACGACCAGGGGATCGGAATCGACAAGCAGGCTGGCCAGCGCGTCCCCGCGTCGACGATCGTCGGGCTCTTGCAACAGGACCGACAGCACGCGGCATTCGGCGCGGACCTGGGCATCGCTGTCCTTTTTTCCGTCGGTAATGCACTGTTGCAGAGCCGCGATATCAGCGGGGGTGCGCGGGCTTGCTGCAGGGCTTGCGGTGTGTGAAAGCTGAAGCGTGCGCAGGCAGCCAATGGCGGCCCGACGGACATCGGCTGCGTCGTCGCTGCGCACCAGCTGGGTGATCGGCTGCAACGGAACCTGGCTGTGATGGGATAGAGCGTCCAGCACCGCGATGCGCACGATGGCCGAGGGGTGGGCCAGCCCGCTGCGCAACAACAGCTGGGCTTGGCCGGCCTCGGCGAAGTTCAGAAGCTCGACGGCCAGAAGCGCCCGTCCTTCGTCGTCGCCGCGCAGGTCTTGGCCGATGGTCTCGGCCGCTTGGCGATCGAGGTTGGTCTCGATCTCGGCGTCGTCCAGGCGCAGCTTGCGATCGTCCAGGGCTCGGCGCAGGGCGGTGACATAGGCCCGCTGCAGGCGGGTGATGACCAGCGCCACCATGCCCAGGACCACGACCATGGTCAAAAGCGACAGCAGACGCTGGTCGGCCCCTTGCAGAACGGTCGCCAAGATCAGCGCGGTCAGGGCATAGGCCAGCGGAGCGACGACGCCGCGCGACAGCACGCGGGCTTGGGTGCGACGCAGGACCGGCAAGGGAGTCTGCGCCTGTTCCATGGCTGAAGACCACAGCGCGCCCTTTAGCACTCGGTCGTTGGCTCGCATCAAGACGATGGGAGCAAAGCCTGGCGCGATCAGCGCGAACATGGCGAACAGCGACGTCAGGACGGGTGTGATGGCCAGGCTCTGCGTGGCGCCCAGGCGAGACAGGATGCGGCTTGACAGACCCAGCTGCAGCACCAGGCTGACCGCGCTGGTGATGCCGTAAAAGCGACCGAAGAAGCTGGCGATGGCGGCCTGCGCGCCGTAGCGATCGCGAGCGGTGGCCAGCAGCTGATATTCCATCAGCTGTTCGCCCAGCAGGGCCAGCACGCTCAGCAGCAGACACAGGCGCATCAGCGGCACCTGCAGCACGAACTCAAAGCCCTCGCGCCAGCCGGCGATCAGCGACGTCGGACGGGAGCTGCGGGTGGGTTCACGCAGGTCGCTGCGGACGATGCGTCGGATCAGCCAGACAGACAGCGCAAACAACAGCGGGACGACCAGCAGAAAGCCCTGCACGCCGATCAAGCCCACCACCTGCGACAGCAGCAGCCCGCCGAGTGTCCAGGCGACGCTGGCTCCGACGCCGGCCAGGGGAAGGATGCGCTTGGCCGATCGCGCATCAACAGTGCTTGAGACAACGCTCCACGTCTGGATGACGACCAGGCCGCTGACCGCTTCGATGGCGACGTAGACGACAAACGGGGTGCCAGGGACGGATGCGAACAGAAGGCCGCGCAGGACCAGGCTGACGACGGCTCCGCCCCACAGCGTCCACTGGGCCAGGCGCACGCCGCCAAAGCGCGCGGTGCTGCCCATCAGCAAGGCGGAAAAGGGCGCGATGGTCAGGGCTGCGGCGGCAAACGCCCACGGGATCATCGTGCGCGGGTAGGCCGACAGGAAGATGCCGCCTTGGACGGCTTTCAGGAAGACCAGCGCCGCACTGACAGTGAAGATCAGGCTGAAGGCGCGCAAGGCGCGTGGGCCTTCGCCTTCGGCCAGGTTCAAAAATCGAACGAGGACGGATCCTGGCGAAGAGGCTCCCTCAAGCTCTCGCGTGGCTTGCCAGGAAAGACCAGCCACGGCGGTGGACAGCGAGCCCGGGGCGGCTCCCAGCTGGGAAGGCGGGGGGGCGGGCGGGCGGGGCCCAGCGGCCTTGGGCTGCGCGGGGACCCGCTTGTCCGG
>JAYRFD010000354.1:0-3268 GCA_041908565.1 Polyangia bacterium
CGGTACGTGAGCACGCAGCCGACCGAGCCAACGACGCAGATGGCGCTAGGGACGGATTGGGGGCCGAAGGTCGGTCGTGCGTGCAATAATGGCGCTTCGTTTATCTGCGGGATCGCTGGGGGGCGCTCTTGCCGAAGGCGGGGCTGTGGCTGTGGTGGCCTGGGCTCTGCCGCATCGCCCAATGCAGGGTGGTGAAGTCGCCTCTTGGGGCCCGCAATAGGAGGCCGACATGCTTAGATTCCCGAGGCTGGGCGAAGCCAGAATGCTGGGGCTGGGAGCGGCGCTGTTCCTTGCCTGCTCATCCGGCACGCCCGAAACAATGCCGGAGCCGCCTTTCGAGCCGTTTTCGCCCGAGGCGTACACGTCCAAGGTCAAGAACCTGCTGACCGGCCAGGCCCTGACTGAAGCCGAGCTGCAGGCCGTGCAGGCCGATCCCAACAAGCTGCCCGAGCTGATCGATACGTGGCTGAACACGCCAGAAGCCGAGACCAAGCTTTTGGCCTTCTTCCAGCAGGCGTTTCAGCAGACGCAGCTCACCATCAGCAGCTTTTCCGATCAGCTGCCCAGCGGCTTTGGCTTTAACGCCGCGACGCAGAACCTGTTCGTCAAGTCGGCGCGCGAAAGCTTCGCCCGCACGGCGCTGCAGCTGATGAAGGAAGGGCGTTCGTGGACGGAAGTGATCACCAGCAATCGCTACGTCATGAACGCGCCGCTGATGGCGTACCTGGCGTTCGCGGACACCTGGACGTTTAACGACAAGGGACAGCGATCCAACCGCCTGGGCACCAGCGCGGCGTTCACCGCGTCGTTTGGCAACAGCGTTGCGGCGACCAGCTACGCCGACTCGGTGAATCCGACCAGCCCGAACTACTTGAAGTTCAAGACCACCAACACCACCAACACCGGCGCCAACGGCTGCACGACCGAGCCCTATGTGCCAAACGGACAGACCGCGGTGTCGCTGATCTATGACTACATGCACGGGCGCCTGCGCAACTGCAACCCGACCGGCGCCAACGGCATCGTGTCGCAGTGGACGCAGGCCGACTGGGACAACTGGAAGGTCGTCACCGTTCGCACGCCCAATGCCGGCGAGCAGCCGACGGTCTTTTTCGACATCGCCAAGCTGC
Source organism: Polyangia bacterium (assembly GCA_041908565.1). GTDB lineage: Bacteria > Myxococcota_A > Polyangia > Palsa-1104 > JAEUJZ01 > JAEUJZ01. Next base: position 1,131 of record JAYRFD010000354.1, read on the forward strand.
GCACGGCCACCGAGCTGGTCGTCACCACGCCCCGCGTCGGCTACATGACCACGCCGGCCTTCTTCGCCAACTGGCCGACCAACGCGTCGAACCAGCACCGCGTGACCATCAACCAGACCATGATCGTCGCGCTGAACAAGAGCTTCGACGACACCATCAACAACAACATCCCGTCGATCGACACCGACACCGATCCCGTCGATCACGTCAAGCCCGGCACCGTCTGTTATTCGTGCCACCTGTCGCTGGATCCGATGCGGCAGCTGTTCCGCCAGACCTACAGCTTCTTTGGCAGCCCGCAGACTGACGCTGCGCAGATCGGCCTGACCGGCGCCTTCGCCTTCGACGACATGCTGGTCATGAACCTGACCGGCGGCATCAACGACCTGGCCAGCAACCTGGCCAAGCACCACCGCTTGCCGGCCGCTTGGACGCAGAAGCTCTGCTACTACGCGAACTCGGCGCCGTGTTTGGAAGACGATCCCGAATTCGTGCGCGTGGCCGATGTCTTTAAGAACAGCAACTTCAACTTCCGCACGCTGATTCGCGAGCTGTTCTCGTCGCCGCTGGTCACCCTGGCCAAGCGGACCAAGACGTTTACCGAAACCGAAGCGCCCGTGACGATCCAAAGGCAAGAGCACTTCTGCAGCGCCATTTCATCGCGCCTGGGCATCAACGACGCCTGCGCCATGAACACCATCGCCGGCCTGACACCCTTGCAGACGACGGTGTCCAGCTTGTCGCTGTCGATTCCCGCCGCGTCGTACAGCCGCGGAGCCGAATCGCCCGTCGTGTCGCGCGATCCCAACCTGTTCTTCCGCGCCAGCGTCGAAAACATCTGCCGGCGCTTGGCCGATGAAGTGGTCGACAAGACGCCCGCCCCATCGCGCTACACCAGCACGATGCCGGCTCCGGCGATTGACGACTTCGTCAAGACGGTGATGGGCATCCCGCAGGCCGACACCCGCTATGCGGCGGCCCGCGCCATCTTGCAAGAGCACTTCGATGCCGCATCGAAGACGGCAGGCATCGTCGTGAAGGACGCCCTGAAGTCAACCTTTGTGCTGGCCTGCAGCTCGCCGACCAGCGTGTCTTCCGGACTCTAGGCAGCAGAAGGAGCAGAACCATGAGCTTAACTAGAAGAGAAGCCCTTCTCTCTGCGCTGTTCGGGGGCAGCTATCTCGGACTGCGCTCACTGGCCACTGGCTTGCCGGTGGCGTTTTTGGCCAACCCCTTGCGCGCGGACACCTGTTCAATCGACGCCGCCACGGCGCAGTTCATCATCATGAGCACGTCGGACAGTGGCGATCCGATGAACGCCAACATGCCCGGCACCTATGACTTCGCCGACATCGCGCACCCGCCGGCCGCCATGTTCCCCGACTTCGCCCAGGCGACGGCCACCGTCGGTGGCAAGAGCGTCAAGATGGCCAAGTGCTGGGCCGATCTGATCAACTCGGCCGATCCCAAGATCGCGGTCGCCAATCGCATCGCGTTTGTCCATCACTCGACGCAGAACAACAGCCACACCAACCAGAACAAGGTGCAGCGCCTGATGGGCGCGCTGCCCCGGCAAGAGATGATGGTGTCGTATCTGGCCAAGCAGCTTGCCCCGTGCTTGGGCACCATCCAGCGGGAACCGGTCGTCGTCGGCGCATCCGGCCCCGGCGAGTTCCTGTCCTACGAAGGCCGCACGCTGCCCAAGCTGGCGCCGCGCGCCCTGCGCGACACGCTGCTGTCGACCGCCGGTCCGCTGACCACGCTGCAGGCCATGCGCGATCAGGACCTGAACCGCTTAAACGCGCTGTTCAAGCAGACCGGCAACACCGCGCAGAAGGCATACCTGGATCGCCTGGCGACCTCGCAGACCCAGGTGCGGACCATCGCGCAGAACCTGCTCGACAACTTGAGCTCGATCACCAACGACACCACCGAAGGCCAGATCATCGCGGCGGCCTCGCTGGTGGCCATGAAGGTGGCGCCCGTCGTGTCGATCCACCTGCGCTGGGGCGGCGACAACCACACCGACAACAACCTGCAGAACGAAGCCAACCAGACATCCGAATCGGTGGCTCCGCTGGATGCCGGGGGTATGCCCCGCAAGACCGGCATCCCGTTCTTGATGCAGAAGCTGACCG
>JAYRFD010000355.1:0-5233 GCA_041908565.1 Polyangia bacterium
CGCCGGTGTACGCCTGGGCTTCCCAGTCGATGCGCAGAGGCACCGCGAAGCGACGAGCCTTGGGCGTCCCCGCGATGTTGAACGTCGCGTCGCCCAGCCGCAGGTTCAGCCGCGACTCGGCGCCGATCGGCAGCACGTAGGCGCCCGGGATGTCCGCCGCTGGCTTGGCCGTGCCCGACTGCACCAGCTCGGTCAGCGACTGCCGACGGTCGCCGTCTGTCAGATCGCCTGACATCTGCGGCGTAAACATCGCCTCGAAGTCGGTTCCCGTCGACCGCACGATCGGCAGCCGAGGCACCTGCAGCAGCAGGCTGCTCATCGGGAAGTGCGCCTTCTGATCCGATCCGATGACGTACTCGCGATCGCCGCGCTCTTCGAACATCCGGAACAGGCCCCACATCAGCGTGATGACGCCGAACAAAAGGGCGCTGGCGCACGCGATGTCGAGGACCGGGCTGTCCTTCGGCGCGACGAAGCCGCTGTACGGCTTGCCCGCGTCCAGCCAGGCTTCGCGATCCGCACGGACCTTGCCGACCTGGACGTAGGCGACGAGCAGCATCAGGAACGATGCCAGAAGCGCCGCCGCACCGACACCGACCAGGGCTTTGGTGGCACCGGTCAGCAGCCCCGCGTTGGGGTTGTCAAACAGACGGACATCCAGGACCGCGTCCTCGAACATCGCCGATACTTCGACGGCTCGGGCACCATCGCGGACCTCGATCTCATCGGACCCGGGGTAGTGCCCTTGCATCGGCATCAGCGGCATGGGTGCCAGCGGCACCGGCGCGGCGGCTGGAACAGACGCAAAGCCGGGTGGTGGCGGCACGAACGCAGGTGCCATCACTGGCGGCAGTCCCGGGGCGCTGGCCCCAGCGTCTGCCTGCAGCGAAGCGACCAGCTGATCGGCATCGACCTGCTGCGTCGAATCTGCGACCACGGCCTCGGGCTCACCGACGGTAACAACCAGGCGAATGTCGCCAAGGACGATCTCGTCACCGCTCTTGAGCTTGGCCTTGTTTACGCGCTGGCCGTTGACGGTCGTGCCCCGCACAGAGCCCAGGTCAATGATCGAGATCTCGCCGGGGGCGGTGATCTCGATGACCGCGTGCATGCGGCTGACGGAATCATCCTCGATGCGCAGGTGGGAAGACGAGAGCTTCCCGACCTTGATGATGTCCTGGCTTAGAGTCGTCTTCTGGAGTAGCTGTTCCCCTTTATAGACTTCAAACGTCAGGGGAACGATCACACCACTGGGCATCGAGATCCTCCCACGCAGCCTGCCGCCGCCGTGCCTCGCCGACCCCCCATGGGTCGAGTGCAGGACCGATTGAGAAACCGGTTGAGCGAAACGTCGCCCAACGGATCTTCGAGCCTGCAAGGCTGGCTAGCGGCCAATGTGCGTTTCACGGCTGCGGTTTACCGCCTTTTCGCCATGAAATCAATCGCTTGTGCGCGCGGGTAGGTCGGGACGCTAGCGTTTTTTGGCAGCGCGCGAGCCACCGACGGTCCCCGTGCTGCCAGCCGGGTTGGCGGCCGGCGGCGGTAGATCGCCACCGGGATAGGCTGCGTAGTACGCGCGATAGCGCTTGCCCTCTTCTTCGACAGCGTTGAGCACCGCTCCCAGCAGGTGAGCGCCCACCGCCCCCAAGTGCTCGACGGCCCGCTGCACCAGATCGCGCTGGGCTTCGCGCCTGCGCACCACCAGCAGCACCCCATCGACCGCAGCGGACAAGACCGCGGCATCGGTCACCGGCACCGCAGGCGGCGAATCGAGGATCACCCGATCGTATTCCCCCGACAGTCGCTTCAGCAGGGCGCGAAAGGCCTCGCTGCCCAGTAGCTCTGCCGGGTTGGGTGGCAGCGGGCCACTTGGCAGCACGAACAGGCCCTCGACATCGGTCGGGCAGATCGCCTCGGCAAGCTCGGTGTCCAGGGCCAGCACGCTGGTCAGGCCGGGCTCTTGCTTCAGGCCAAAGGCAGCGGCCAGACGCGGCCGTCGCAGATCGCAGTCGACCAGCAGCGTACGGGCCCCCGACTGAGCCAGCGTGATCCCCAGGCTGGCGCAGCACAGCGTCTTGCCCTCACGCGCGACCGAGCTTGTCAGCAAGATCGTCCGCAGCGGTCGATCGGCCCCGAAGAACAGAAGCGACGTCCGCAGGCTGCGAAACGCTTCAGCCAGCGACGATCTGGGCTGCGTGCGCACGTGCTGATCGGACACACCCTTGCCTGCCACTTTGGGCAGCCGACCGATCAGCGGCACACCCAGGAACTGTTCGACGTCTTCCGGTCCCTTGATCGTCCGATCGACCGCGTCCAGCGCGAATGTCAGCAGAAGGCCCAAAAGCAGCGCCAGGACGATGGCCACCGCGACGGCCACGCGCTTCCGCGGGCTCACCGGGACCTTGGGCAGCCGAGCGTAGTCGAGCACCTTCATGTTGCTCAGGCTCAGGCGATAGGCCATGCCCGTCTCTTTGCTGCGGTTCAAGAGCAGGGCGTGCTGTTTCTGCAAGCTCTCGGCGTCGCGGCGCAGGCGGTTGTATTCGATCTCCAGGCGGCTGATGCGCAGGCCGTCTTGCTTCAGCCCCAGTAGCTCGGCCTGCACCTTCTTCTCGTCGCGCTCGCTCTCGCCCACCCGCATGCCGGCCGCGTCGACGGCGGCTCCGACCTCGCGCTTTAGCTCGCGCAGGATCTGCTCGACCTTGGATGCCTGCTGCTGCAGCTGCGGATGGCGATCTTCGTAGCGCGATCGCAGCTCGGCCAGGCGGCGCTGTTCTTCGGCATACACCCGTCGCAGATCGGCCAATAAGGGCGGAACATCAATGCCGGTCAGCGGCACCTGCAGTGGATCGGCATCGCGCAGCGTGCGCAGGCCTTCCAGCTGGCTCTGGCGCTGCAGCTTGCGCAGCCGGACCTCGGCCAAGGCGTCGGTGTACTTGTCGATCTGGCGAGCGACTTGGTTCTGGCGATCTTCCAGGCTGACCGACAGCATGTCGTGCTCGCTCTTGAACTGGAACAGGGCCAGCTCGGCCTCGCGCAGCGCCTTGCGCACGCCATCCAGCTCCTCGGCCAGCTGGTGCGAGGTGCGCTGCGTATACAGCTCGCGGTTTTCCGACGTGCCCTGCACGAATTCATCGGCCACCGCGTCGGCGATTCGCTTGGCCCACAGCGGCTGGCGATGGCGAGCGGTGATCACCAGCACCCGCGTCTCGGCCACCAGATCGGCGGTGTAGTGATTCAGTAGCTCCTCGCTGGCTTCCTCAGCGGTGGTCGGCACAGCCATCGGCGCAAAGAAGCCCGGCTCGGACAGCAGCTTCAGGCGACCGACGACGCGGCGCGCCAGCGAGTCGCTGGTCAGCACCTTGCGGCTGGTCTGCAGGAAGTCCTGCATCATGTAGAAGTTGGCCGGCGACGGGTCGACCAGATCGCCCGCCGCGCTGCCCAGGACGTGCGGCACGCTTGCTTCGATAAGGACGCTGCTGCGCGTCTCGTACACCGGCGGCTGCGTCCGCGCATAGGTCAGCGCTAGCGCCACCCCGATCGTCGTCAGCGCCACAAACAGCAGGCGCCGATCCCACAGCATCGCCAGATACCGGCGAAGCTCCGTCGTTTCGCCCGCCCCCCGACTGGCTGGCGGTGCCCAAGGCGCTGTGTTGCGTGTCCCCCCCTCGCCTTTCGATCGCGGCGGCTCGGTCATTCGTGGCCTTTGGCTGCGGCGTCGACGGCGCGGCGTTGGCTTGCGCGCTGCCGATCCTCGACGGCTTGCCGAGGATCACAGACCAACTCAACCCGCACGGCACTTCGCACCAGGCCGGCGTTCTTCAATGCAGCGACGGCTGGATGCGACTCTGCGATCGCATCCATGTGGGCGATGCCATGACGAGTGGCGGCCAAGCAGACCAGCGCCGATAGTTCTTCGGTATCGCCAGCCAGGGCACAGAACACCTTGCGCTCACGGTCAAAGACCACCACTGCCTTGACACCGGTGGCCCCGGAATCTTCGGTCTTGCACAGTCGCAGCGCCGACAGCCGCCCCGCAAGCCGCTGCAGCACGCTGGGACGCTGGCCAAACAAAAGGGGCGCCGTCGCGGCCGTCGACAAAAACGGCAGTACTTCGGCCACGGGCGCCAGGCTCGCGTAGTGACCAGCTGTTGGGGTTCCCTGCCCTGCTTCCACCTCCGTCGGCAGGGGAACAGGGGCGGGCGCCCCGTGCAGCGTGTAGCGTTCCACCGACTGGCGTCGCGAAAAACCGGCCAGCTGCAGTGCTGGGCCCAGCGTGCTGTCCATCTCGGACACCAAAGCGCTCAGCTCGGCCACTCCGACGGTTGCTGCTGCGCCCTGCACGGCTTCGATCAGCGCGCGAATGGCGCCTCGCTGCTGCGCCAGCGACTCGGCTGCCAACACATCGATGTGCGCGACCGGGTCATCGGCCAGATGTTCCACCAAGCACGTCGCCCCCAGCGCGGGCCCGACCCAAAACGCGTGCGACAGCTTCAGATCCAGCACACCACGTGCGGCCCGTTCGCGCAGCTGGGCCACGGTCCGCAGCGCCGGCAAGAACTCGCCGCGAGCCGCCCGGTTGATCGGCGCCAGCGCTTCACGAAGGTCGACATCTAGCAGTGGTCGCAGCTCCATACGTCACTTCACCCTGATGGCCCCGATGCGCACTCGTTGATCGGCTTCATGCGGGCCCGTGGTGACGGTCAGGCGCGGTCCATCTCCACCCGGCCAGAAGCCCGTGAAGATTTGATAATAACCCGGCGCCTGGCTCATGCGGCCCACCGGCATGCGGTGTTCGTCCGTGATGTAGGTACCTGGCGACCAGTACGAGGTCTGGAACTTGCCCCCGACCGGGCTGTGGTCACCGTTCCAGCGCGCCCCCGACCCGTCGAAGTGCAGAAACACCTTGTAGTTCGTCGAGACGGGATTCAGCACGCGGTAGTACAGGCGAATGACCAGCTCCTCGCCGCGCGCGATCTCGGGTGGCGCGTCGTATCCAACCAGCTCGATGCGCTCGTCAAAGACCACCTGCAAGGGCACGCGCGGCTGCGGCGGCTGGCTGCTGACGAAGCGACGCAGCGGGTTCAGATCGTGCTCGCCTGGCAGCAGGCGGTTGGACAGCAGCACATACTGCGCGTTGCTGTCGTCGATGACGAAGTACTGCAGTCCGCGCAGATGGGCTTCGCGGTCGATGCCACCCATCTCGTTCGATCCGACGATGGCGAAGGTGCGTTCA
>JAYRFD010000356.1:0-4932 GCA_041908565.1 Polyangia bacterium
GAATACAGATCGGCGCGGCCGTCGACGTTGCTGCGGCCTTCGCACTGCTCGGGCGCCATGTAGTGTGGCGTGCCCAGCACCGATCCCGACGAGGTCTTGTGGTTGATGCCCTCGGCCGCGATCAGCAGCTTGGCCAGTCCGAAGTCCAGAATCTTGACGTAGTCCGGATTGCCGGCGCGCTTGACGATGTAGATGTTGTCGGGCTTCAGATCGCGGTGGATGACGCCTTGGCCGTGGGCGGCGGTCAGGGCATCGGCGATCTGCGCTCCGATGCGCTGGGCAGCGGGCAGATCCAGCTTGCCGGCCGCACGCACGCGGGCGGTCAGCGTCTGGCCCTCCAGGTACTCCATGATCATGAAGTTGTCGCCCTGGGGGGTCTGGCCAAAGTCGAGGATGTCGACGATGTTTTCGTGCCCGATCTGGCTGGCCGCGCGCGCTTCGGCCAAGAAACGGGACACCATCTCGGGGCTGGTAGACAGCTCCGCGTTGATGACCTTGACCGCGACGCGCTTGCTAATCCGCGGATGTTCGGCCAGGAAAACCGTCGCCATGGCTCCCGCCCCGAGCCTGCGGACGATGCGGTAGTTCCCGACCGTGGAACCGACCGAGATCACTGTGCGTCCATCTTCGCTCGACGCGCCAAAAATGGGAAGCCCCGCCGGTGCAGCGAGCGCGGGTCTGACCGCAAGTCCCGCGGTCAGGCGGTGTAGGGACGGCTCGCAGTCGGCCATGGGTCCGCGGCGATTCAGATGGGTCGGCCACTGCCACCGCGCCCACGCAGGCATCGCAGGTATCTCAGGTATCTGGGGCACGAATCAGCGGGCGGTCGGCTGCGCGCTTTACGGCCAACTGATTAGGCGTCCAGAAGTACACTGCGCTCTACCATGTCGGTCGATCGGACGTATCTGCGCCCCCGGGAAAACGAAAACGGAAGGGACGTCTACGCGTGTTCGCGCGCAGGGGCTGCGCGGTCCCCGCGCCCGCGGGCGGCGACGCTGCTGCTGGGTCTGGTGCTCGGTGGCTCGGGCTGCTTTGGCGGTCCTGATCTGTCGCTGCGTCGGGTCGTGCTGTACCAAAACGGCATCGGCTATTTCGAACGCAGCGGTGAAATCAGCCAGCCCAGCTACCGCCTGCGCCTGCGTCGTCACGAGATCGATGATGTGCTGAAGACCTTGGTCGTCATCGACGAGACGGCAGGCAAGGAACAGCGCCCGATCACCGCGGTCGTGCCGCAGCCTGTGCGCTCACGAACTTCAGCGACGGCGGGAAAGACCCCCGATCCAGCGACGGACAGCGAGGATGCCGAGGAGCGCACCGAGCTTCTGCTGCAGACGCAGGCGGCCAGTGACCGCTCGACCGAGCCGCTGTCCGGGCGCCGCCGGTTGACGGTGGCGTATGCCGCGCCCTCGCCGGTGTGGAAGTCGGCGTATCGCATCGTGCTGCCACGACGCAGCGGCGGACAGACCGCAGCGGGGGAGTCGCAGCAGGCGCAGGACGGCATGCTGCAGGCCTGGGCGATCGTCGACAACCTGTCGGGCGAGGCATGGAATGGCGTTGAGCTGACCTTGGCCACCGGGGCTCCGCTGACCTTTGCGCTGGATCTGCGTGGACCGCGCTTTGTGCCGCGCCCCGACATCAATGGTCAGCTGGTGACGCCGGCCGCGACGGGCCTTCTGCAAGGCGAAGCCAGCCGTGCCACCAGTCGTGCCACAGCGGCCCAAGACAGCGACGGCGATCGCATTCCAGACAGCAACGACAAGTGCCCATTCGAACCAGAGACCTACAACGGACTCGAAGACGAAGACGGCTGTCCCGACCGGGGCCGCGTCATCGTCAGCCAGGCCAAGCTTGAGATCCTGGACAACCTGTTCTTTCCCAAGGACAGCGCCCGCATCCAGACGCAGCACACGCCCATGCTCGACGCGCTGGCAGCGACGCTGCAGCACAATCCCCAGCTGACCTTGGTCGAAGTGCAAGGCCACGCCTGCGGCGACAGCGACCCACGCACCGTCAGTCAAAGTCGGGCCGACGCCGTGCGCAGCGAGATGATCCGCCGCGGCATTCCCGGTGCTCGCCTGCGGGCCCGCGGCTACGGCAGCGATCGCCCCCTGCGCAGCGGAGGCACGGACGAAGCCTGCGAACGCAACCGCCGCGTGCAGTTCCAGATCGTGCAGCGGCGGGACGAAGCGGAACCGGCCGCGACAGCTCAGGCATCGGGGACCAGCTCGGGCATCAGCGCCGATCGCATGGCCGCAAGTGCCCGCCCCCTTTCGACGGTGCAACAGAACCTTGGGGGCACCCGCTACCGAATCGCGACGCCGGTCAGCTTGCCGCAAGGCAGCTCGACGATGGTGGCGCTTCTGACCCTGCGCGGCGGCACCGAAGACATCTACCTGTATCGGTCCGATCCAAACGTGCCAGGCAGTGATCGCCACCTGCTGCGGGCCGCTCGCGTGCATGTCGGCAGCGCGCTTGAGCCGGGCCCGGTCGCGGTGTTTGGCGACGGTGGCTACATCGGCGAAGGCGTGCTGGGACGCGTTCACGCCGGAGAGACCGTCGTCGTCCCGTATGCCCTGGATAGCTCGGCGCGGATGCAGATCGAGCACCGCCACAGCGCCCGCCCACTGCGCCTGGTCAGCCTGCGCGGTGGGGAAGCGCGCGTCCAGGAAGAAGCCCTGCACGAGACGATCTACGCGCTGCAGCACGAAGGCGGCGGCAGCGGCGATGCCAGTCCACCGGCCCGCGTCTTCATTCGTCACCCTCGGCGCAGCGGCTTCGAAGCGATCGATCTGCCCATGGACAGCGAGACCAGCGGCGATGCCTACATCATCCCGCAGGCCCTCGGTGGGGGCGGCAATACGCAAGTCACGGTGCGCGAACGACGCATCGACACTTGGTCACGATCGCTGCGCGGCCCGCACAGCGAAGCCAACCTGCTGTGCCCGTATCTCGACGGCACAACCGCCCCGATCGCTACGCGCACCAAGCTGGCCTTAGTCTGTGATGGGCAGCGCGCCATCTTGACCGCCGAACAAGAAGCCGATCGCCTGCAGCGTCTGCGCGACGAGCTGCAAGCGCGCGGCGACGAGCTGCGGGACAACCTGCGCGCCATCGACAAGATCGCGTCCGCCACCGCGCTGCGCGGCGAGCTTCTGACCAAGCTGGCAGAACACGAGCGCAAGAGCGCCGAGCTTCAGAAGCAGCTGATCACACGCCGGGAAGCGCAGGCCACCGCGGAAGCCAAGCTGGGTCAGCTGCTTACCGAAATCGTGTTCGAAGCCGCGCAGTAAGCGCCGCAGATTCGCGGGGATCGGACGCAAGGCCGCACAGAGCCGCCTGGCTGCCTCGGTCCGCCCGACGCAGACGCGTGTGCATTTGCGCACGCCCGATGGCATTGCTATGCGCGCGGCTTTCGCGGTACGCTGCGTCGCTGTGCTGCCTTGTATCCCATATGTACAGCGAGGCGCGTGGCTTCGCCTGTGGATGGTCGGGCTATTCGCGATTTTCGCCTGCCAGCGTCCGCCGGCGAACCCCAGCCAGGGCCAGTCTGCGACCTCGACGACGGCCAGTGCCCCGACTGAAAGCAACGCCTTCGTCGTGTTCCAGCCAGCCAGCGGTGCGGCGCCAGTCCGCGTGCGCGTCGAGCTAGCCCGCACCCCCGAAGAACAGATGCGCGGCCTAATGCACCGTCGAGGGCTGGATACCGACGCCGGCATGCTGTTCCTGTTTGATCGCGCCGAGCCCCGTCGCTTCTGGATGCGCAACACGTACATCCCGCTGGATATGATCTTCCTCGACAGCCAGCGCGTGGTCGTCGGCATCGAAGAAAACACCGTGCCGCTGGACGAAACAGGTCGAGGTCCCGATCAGCCCGCGCAGTACGTCGTCGAAGTGATCGGCGGCTACGCGCGCAGTCACGGCATCGGTCTGGGAGCACGCGCGCAGTTTCAAAATGTGCCCTAACAGCGTGTTGATAAAGTGGCTGCGGCCTCAGTCTGCTGCTTCGTCGGTGACCGTCGATGCCCTTGGGTCCGGTTGGGGGTCCCCGCATCGCGGCACAATGGGGGATGCGCAGCGGTCCTCTTCGTTTTCGTCGCAGCGTGAGGTCCTCTCTCGCTTCTTCAACACGCCGCGAAGCCTGACGCAGCCGGTCGTGCAGGGTCTCTGCGCGCAACCAGTTGCGATCCGATTCCGTCGGAGATTCCCATGCTGAGCCTTCCCCTGCCATCGTCTTGTGCTCCCACCCAGCCCACGTGTCCGTCGCGTCGCAGTCGTGCGCGGTCGGCGGTCTTGCTGTGGTGTGGCCTTTGGATGACGGCGGCAGTGACCACGCCGGCCCTGGCTCAGCCCAAGGCGGGACCGGCCCCCGGCAAAGCAGCGGCGCCCAGCGAAACGCCGATGGAGTCGTTCACGCTGGCACAAGCCACCGTGGGCCTAAAAGGCAGCGGTCCACTGGTCGCCACCATCGAGCTTGAACAGCAGAAGAAGCCGCTTTCCACCCTGCGCTGCGAGCTAACCTCTGACCTGACGCCAAACACCGTCGCGCACTTCGTTGGACTGGCCCGCGGCCTGCGCCCGTTTGTCGCCCCCGAAAGTCGCGATGCCAAGCGCTGGGTGCGCCGTCCGCTGTACGACGGATCGTGGATCCACCGGGTGCTGCCCGATTACTTGATCCAAGGTGGCGATCCAAGCTGTGCAGCGATCTACGACTGCGGCGGTCTGCACGGCATGGGCGATGCGGGCTTCAGCATCCCCGACGAGATTCGCCCCGAGCTTCGCTTCGATCGCCCCGGTCGCTTGGCCCTGGCCAACAAAGGCCCCAACACCGGTTCTGCGCAGTTTTTCATCACCGAACGGCCCACGCCCTGGCTGAACAACACGGCGACCATCTTTGGTCAGTGCGAGCCGGTGGAAGCGATCCACAGCATCGCC
>JAYRFD010000357.1:0-7966 GCA_041908565.1 Polyangia bacterium
AAGAAGTCGCGCCAAGCACCGCCGAAGCAGACCCCGACGCGCACCGTGCAGGCGTCGCATACCCAGCCGAGCAAGAGCGGCTCGACGCGCAAGACCCCGTCGTCCGCGACTCGAACCAGTCGTCCCAGCCGTTCTTCCGCGCCGGCGGTGCGATAGTCCATGTCCGCGTCTTCCTCGCTTCGCAGTCCGCCGGGCCTAAGCGCGCTATCGAGCCTGTTTTTTGCGCGTCGCTTTGTCGCCGATCCGCGGGGACCGATTTCTGACTGTACCGAACGGCTGGGCCGCGTCTGGCGGTCGCTGGTCCCGGCAGGTGGCAGCCGTCGCGGCCTGGTGCCCCTGGTCTGGCTGATGGGGCGAGAGGGCAACGAGCGCATCCTGGCCCCCACCTTCAAAGACGACTTCACCTGGTACGACGGCTACTGCTTCACGATGGAGCCGCTGTTCGGTCGGCAGATCCTGCTGTTGCTGGATGACGAGCCCGCTCACGATGGCCAGCTTCGCGATGAGGCGCACCGTCGCCGGCATCGCCTGATCGTGCCGGCCTTTCACCCGCGCCTGGACGACGAATACATCGCCGAAATCAACCGCATCATCGACGTGCACTTGGGTGAGCTGACAAGTCCAGGTGCCCATCCGATGGCGGGCGGTGCGCTGCGCGTCGATCTGCAAGAGGTCGTGCGTCGCGTCACCTTCCACGTGGTCGCCAGCCTGATCTTGGGCACGCCCGATGCCGACCCCAACATGCCGCGCAGTCAGCTTTTGCACTGGTTTGAAGAGCTGGGTCACGGCCTGTTCAGCGTCGTTCATCTGAACATCCCCGGGCTGCCGTTTTACCGCGCGACGCGCGCGCGCGCCGTGCTGGCCAGCTATCTGCAGTCTCGCCTGCAGGGCTACCGTCGCGGACAAGGCACACCGCCGCCCATGCTGGGCAATCTGCTGTCGGCGCAGGCCGAAGATCCGACGCTGCTTCCCGACGAAGCGATCGTGTCCGAGCTGATCTCGTTCCTGTATGCCGGCTACGACACCACCGCCAGCCTGCTGACGTCTGCCGTCGCTGCCCTGGGCCAGCACCCACACGTTTACGCTCGTCTGCGCAGTGAACTAGAAGCGCAGGGCTCGATCGCGGCGGCGCTGGCCGATGACACGCGAGCCGACGGCAGCGAACGCCTGCCGTATCTGGATGCGCTGCTCATGGAAAGCGAGCGCCTGTATCCACCTCTGCACTTCTTGATGCGGGGTGTGCGCCGCGACATCGAGTACAGCGGCTATCACATCGCCGCCGGTAGCAAGGTCGCCTACAGCCCCTATTACACCGGGCGCATGGCCGAGCTGTTTCCCGATCCGCTGCGCTTTGATCCGACGCGCTTTCTCGACGAAAACGGCGCCTTGCAGCGACCGGCTCCGTACACTCTTTTGGGCTTCGGCGGCGGTCATCGCATGTGCATCGGCAAGCGCCTGGCCGGTCTTGAGCTGCGCATGTTCGTGGCCCAGCTTCTTGCGCGCTTCGATCTGTCCTTTCCCGCACAGACAGCATCCCAGCGAACGAACCAGGAACCCGCCGATCAGTTCTATTTCAACCCCGCGCTGCAGCGACGGCATGGCTGCCCGGCCTTGCTAAGCCCGCGTCGACGATCGGCTTCGTTCCCACGTCCCGGCGAACCGCAGCCCCCCCAGACCACGGCGGCTTGATATGGCGCACTCCCCTGCTTCTTCCGTCTCTTCCGCTTCTTCCATCTCTGGCGTTTCTGGCGTTCCTTCCGCGTCGGCTCCGCACGCGGTCGTCATCGGCGCCGGAGTCGGCGGGCTGGCCACTGCGCTGCGCCTGCTTTCTTCGGGCTTTCGGGTCACCGTCTTGGAACGCGGCCCGCGCCCCGGCGGCAAGATGCGGCAAATTTCCGTCGGCGGTAACGCGTTTGATGGCGGCCCCAGCGTGATGACCATGCCCTGGGTGCTGGACGACTTGCTGGCCACCGTCGGCGTTCGGCGCAGCGATGTGCTGACGCTGTCTCCGCTGTCTCCGCTATGCCGTCACTTTTTTGACGATGGCAGCGTGCTGGATCTGTTCGCAGATGATCCAGTCGCCGATTCCGCGCGATCCGATCCCGACGCAGCCTGGCGGCGATCAGCGGACGAGATCGCGCGCGTCATCAGCCCCAAAGCCGCTGACGAATACTGCCGCTTCCGCCGTCACGCCGCGAAGATCTATCGCGCGGTCGAAGGGCCGTTTCTGCAGCGCCCGCTGCCACAGGGACCGGTCGAGATCGTCACCCAGTTCAAGCTGGCCGACGCCTTTGGCATGCTGCGTCTGGATGCCATGCGCAGCCTGTGGCGGGCCGTCTGCAGCATGTTTTCCGACGAGCGGCTGCGCATCCTGTTCGCGCGCTACGCAACGTACAGCGGCGCCGATCCCTTTGTTGCCCCAGCAACCTTGGCCGTGATCCCGCATGTCGAGCTGGCCTTTGGCGTCTATGCCGTGCAAGGCGGCATGTACAGCGTCGCGTCGTGCTTGGCCGATCTGATCGCGCGGGGCGGTGGCCACATCCGCCTGTCTGCTGAAGTCGATCGCATCGAGCTCGATGAAAAAGGCCAGCGCGCCGCCGCCGTGATCGTCGCAGGCGAGCGCATCGCTTGTGACTATGTGGTGGCCAACTGCGATGCCGTGCAGGTGTATTCGCGCCTGCTTTCCGGCACACGCACCGCCGATCGCCACGCACAAGCCATCGCCGACCTAGAGCCTTCGCTGTCGGCCTATCTGAACCTGTTTGTCGTCGATGGGCCCAAGGTCTCGCAGCTGCCGCTTGTGCACCACAACGTGTTCTTTTCGCGCGACTACGTCCGCGAATGGCAAGAACTGCGCAGCGGCCCACCGTCGGATCCGACCGTCTATCTGTGCAATCCCGATTTCGGACAGGGCCATCAGCGCTGGTTCTGCCTGACCAATTCCCCGCCCTTGCCAGCGACGGGAACTGGGCCGTGGACGCCCGCGCTGCGCAGCGCTTGCCGAGATCGCGTAGAGCGGCTTTTGACACAACATCGCATCGCGCTTGCGCCCATTCTTCAGGCCGAAGCGGACGTGACGCCCCAGGACTTTGCGGGGCTGTTCCCGATGAGCCGCGGCGCGATCTATGGGCCGGCGGCCAGCTCTCGCTTGGGGGCGTTTGCCCGTCCACGCAACCGCGTGCCCGGCATCGACAACCTGTTCTGTGTCGGTGGAAGCACACACCCCGGGGCCGGCGTACCGATGGTCATGCTGTCGGCCGCCATCGTCAGCGAGCTTGTCTGCAAACAGCACGGCCAGGCCCCGCGTCGTCGCGTCGCATAAGTCGATGCTCGACGTGAAGAGGTGACCGCGTCGAGCGTCCTTTCTATACTGAGTACGCACAGGAGACTTTCCGATGACTCGCACACGCAAGCTGTTGCCCTTTGGCCTTGGACTTTGGCTGGGTGTGGCCCTTGCCCTGACTCCCGCCCCGACGCTGGCCCAGCCAGCCGCTGGGCCTTTGGCGGGCAAGCCGTTTTCGGTCACCATCCAGACGAGTGCGGCCAAAGTGGGGGCGCCAAGCACCGCGACCGTCACTTTCAAGGCGGCCAAGGGCTATCACCTGAACAAAGACTTTCCGACGTCGCTCAAGCTGAATCCAGCGACAGGAATCACGCTGCCCAAGGCGGTCCTAAACAGAGCCGATGCCAAGGCCCTGACTGAAGAGCAAGGCAGCTTCGAAGTCATGCTGACTGCCAGCAGCGCCGGTCCCAAGACCATCAGCGGGACGCTGCGCTTTGCCGTCTGCACCGAGACCACCTGCGAGCCGCAGAGCACCCCGGTCACCATCCCCGTCGACGTCAAGCCCTAGGCAGACTGCATCTTGGATCGCCCGCCGCGCATTCCCCTTCCCGCGATCAACACCGGCTTTGGTCAGGGCTCGTTCGATCGAGCGAAGCCCGAGGTCGCGTTCTACTTCGACATCGTCTGTCCGTATGCCTACTTCGCGTCGCGTCAGCTACCCGCCTTGTGCGAACGCCTGGGGGCACGCATCGACTACCGACCGATCTTGCTGGGCGGTGTGCTGAAAGCGCGCGGCTCTGAACCGATGGGCGGCGCGCCGGTGCGCAAGGCCATGACCTTCCGAGACATCGGTCGCTGGGCCGATTTTCTGAGGCTGCCGCTGTCGATTCCCGCCCAGCATCCGCGACGAACAGTCGAAGCCATGCGGCTTCTGTGCTGGGCACCGCGGCTTGGCTGGCCTGCGCTGATCGATGCGCTGTACCGCGCGTACTGGGTCGATGGTCAGGATGTCAGCGACATCGGCGTCTTGCGCAACATTGCGGCCCAAGTGGGCCTGGATCCCGACGCGGCCGAGCGCGGCATCCACAGCCCACAGGTGGCCAGCGACCTGCGCCGCCGCACCGATGAAGCGCTGGCCGATGGTGTCTTCGGCGTGCCCTCGTTCATCGTCGAAAGTCACAGCGGACCGCGCCTGTTTTTCGGTCAAGACCGCCTGCACTTCGTCGAAGAAGCACTGCTGCACCATCCACTGTCCGCCAGCCAGACCAGCCTTGACCCGCGTGGCAAAGCGGCCGTACCACCACCGCTGCACGCGCCGCCCTTTGTCGGCCCACCGGTCGAAAACCAGGCGCGCACGCTCGTGTTCTTCTATGACTTTTCCAGCCCCTATGCCTATCTGGCGGCGACGCAGATCGGGCCGCTTTCGAAGCACTGCGGTGCCCGCGTGGACTTTCGGCCGATCCTGCTTGGTGGACTGTTTCGCAGCATCGGCACGCCGATGGTGCCGCTGCAAAGCTACAGCGATGCCAAGCAGCGCTTTGTGCTCGAAGACCTGGCGCGCTGGGCCCGTTACTACGACGAGCCGTTCCACTTCCAGTCGCGCTTTCCCATCCAGACCGTGACCGCGCTGCGCTTGGCCATCCTGGCCGGCGACAGCGAAAGCGACACGCGCCAGAAGCTGTCCATGGCCCTGTTTCGCTGCTGCTGGGCCCAGGATGAAGACATCAACGATCCGACCGTGCTGGCTCGCGTGCTTGCCGAAGTGGGCCTGCCGACCGAGCTTCTGTCGCGCTGCAACGAGCCCGCCGTCAAGGAACAGCTTCGCCAAAACACCGACGAAGCGGAACAGCTTGGCGTCTTTGGTGTGCCGACCTTCCAGGTGGCAACGCCGACCGGCCCGCAGCTTTTTTTTGGTCAAGACCGCCTGCACTTTGTCGAAGCGGCGATGCGTCCCCAGCGATACCCTCTTTTGAATTCGCTGCCCAAGTCGGAGCCAGCCCATGGATAAGAAGCTCTTGGCCCAGGTCTTGGCGTGCCTCGACATTGTGCTGATTGATGGCAGCGCCGACCCGACGCTGGTCGCGCTGGATCCGGTGCCCGATTGGTTCAAGCGCCTTGGGCTGCTACAGCGCAGCCGCGAAAATCCCAGTGAGTATCAGTCGCCATTTTTCGAACACTTTCTGGTGGATGCGCGCAACCACTGGCAGCGCGCGCAAGCGGTGACCAGCGATGAACAGACCCGCCTGCGATCGGGCATCTGTCAGGAAGCAAGCGCCGATGGGACCGAGTACACCTATGAGCTGTCAGCGCTTTTCGTCGACGGCAAGAAGCTGCTGCTGTGCGAACGCGATCCCTCTCCCGAGCAAGGGCAGCGCATCCTGCAGGGCGTGCGCAGTGGCCGCATCGCCTACGACAACTTGGAAAAAGCGCAGCGGGCACTTCTTGAAAGCCAGGAAGCGCTGCGTCAAGCCAAGGACCGAGCCGAGCAGGCCTCTGCCGAAAAGTCGCTGTTCTTGGCGCAAGTCAGCCACGAGCTTCGCGTGCCGCTGCACTCGATCCTGGGCTATGCCGGCATGGTGATGGCAAGCCCCGATCTGCCGACCGCTCTTCTGGAGCCGCTGTCGGCCGTTCGCGCGGCGGCTGGAGCGCTGCAAGCGCTGATCGATGATCTTCTGGATCTGTCGCGCATCGAAGCGGGTCGCCTGCAGCTTGAAACCGAGCCGTTTCAGCCCGCGCAGGTCATGCACGAAGCGCTGCGCATCGTGACGCCCCTGGCAGAAAGCAAGAAGCTGCGCCTGGCGAGCGAGCTATCCGCCAGCCAAGGACGCTGGCTACGCGGCGATGCAGCCCGACTTCGGCAGGTGGTGCTGAACCTGCTGAACAATGCCATCAAGTTCACGGCGCAAGGGGCGGTGGTGCTGCGTACGTCGTTTGTCCCGCCAGCGTCTGGGAGCGACGTCGCGACGCTGCGCGTCGAAGTGGAAGACTCTGGAATTGGCATCGCGCGCGAGCATCGCGACAAGCTGTTTCGTCCGTTCACGCAAGCCGATCGCGCCATCGGTCGCCAGTTCGGCGGCACCGGCTTGGGGCTGGCCATTGCCAAGCGCTTGGTGGAATCGATGAACGGCACGATTGGCTTCGACAGCGAGCTAGGCCGCGGCTCGACGTTTTTCTTCACGGTGCGCCTACCTGTCGTTTCGGTGTCGCCGCTTTTAACCAGCCAGACGGGACCGACAGCGGGGCATGCAGCTGCCAAAGGACCGTCGGGAAGTCTCAGCGCCTTGCTGCCGCGGCTGCGCGTCTTGGTGGCAGAAGACAACCCCATCAATCGCGCGCTGGCCGTGCACATGCTGCAGCGCCTGGGGGCCGATGTCACCATCGCGGCCGACGGTCAGCAGGCTGTTGCCGCGGTGAAGAGCAGCGACTTCGACATCGTGCTGATGGACCGATACATGCCCGAGCTGGATGGTCCAGATGCCTGTCGCTTGATCCGCAGCCTGCCCGCGCCCAAGGGCCAGATACCGATCATCGCAACCAGCGCCGATCTGCGACCCAGCGAACGCGAACAGCTTGAACAAGCGGGCATGAACGACTGCCTGGGCAAGCCGTTTACGTTTGCGGAACTGGTTGCGATCCTGCAGCGCTGGAGCAGCGCCACAGGCTCGTCCAGTCCCTCGCGCGACTTGGCTTAGCAGATGGGATGAAGCGGGGTTTGGTTAGGTCTGGGGCGAGGACGCCGGCGCGGGATCTGCGGACTCTGGACGAAGCTGGGGGAAGGGAATGACGTCGCGGATCGAGGCCTGATTGCACAGCAGCATGGTCAGGCGATCGATGCCGATGCCCTCGCCAGCGGTCGGCGGCATGCCGTATTCCAGCGCGCGACAGAAGTCCTCGTCGTAGTCCATGGCTTCGTGATCGCCGCGCTGCTTGGCTGCTGCTTGCGATACGAAGCGCTCGCGCTGGTCATCGGGATCGTTTAGCTCGGAAAACGCGTTAGCGATCTCTTTGCCGACGATGAAAAGCTCGAAGCGATCGACGAAGCGCGGGTCGGCATCGTTCTTGCGCGAAAGCGGCGACACCACGGTCGGAAATTCGCAGACAAAGGTCGGCTGAATCAGCGTCGACTCGACGAAGCGTTCGAACAGCGCGACCAGGCAGTGGCCGTACTCGGGCGACGCATCGCCCAGCACCGCTTTGGCATACGCCGGCAGCGCTTCCCATTCGGCCTGTGTGCAAGCACCGTCAGAAATGGGAGCATCCGGTCGCGCCTCTTTGACCAGCTGACGCATGGTCGCGCGACGGAACGGGCGACACAGCTTTACGCCTTTGTGCTCTTGGTAATCGATGGTGGTGGTGCCGTTGACCGCTTGGCAGAGCCGCTCGAACAGCGCTTCGGTCAGGTCCATCAGATCGTCGTACGTCGCATACGCCTGATAGAACTCGATCGACGTGAACTCTGGATTGTGAAAGCGCGACAGGCCTTCGTTGCGAAAGATGCGCCCGATTTCATAGACGCGATCGATGCCACCGACCACCAAGCGCTTCAGATCCAGCTCGGTGGCGATGCGCAGGTTCAGATCCAGGTTCAGCACGTTCATGTGCGTGCGAAACGGTCGCGCCGCAGCCCCGCCGTTGGTTGGCAGCAGCATGCGCGTGTCGCACTCGACGTAGCCGCGATCGTCG
>JAYRFD010000358.1:0-2853 GCA_041908565.1 Polyangia bacterium
AGTTCAACGGGTCGGCCTGGGGCGCTTACAGCTTGCCGATCATCAACAACCTGCTGACCGTTTGGGCGGCCAGCACCACCGACGCATGGATCGGTGGCGACTTGGGACTGCTTTTGCGCTGGAACGGCACAGCGTGGACCGGCGTGGCCAGCGGCAACTCGCAGCCCTTCGTCCAGATCCGCGGAACGTCGCCCAGCCAGGTCTTCGCAGCCAAACAAAACTTCGAGGTCTGGAACTTCGATGGCAGCAAGTGGTCGCGCCTATCGGGCGTCTCGGGTCAGCGTGTATGGGCCACCGCAGACAACGACATCTGGGTCTACTACTACGGAACGGCCTATCACTACACGACCAGCTGGACGAACTTTTCGTTTTCCGATCTGACGGCCCTTTGGACAAGCGGCCCGACGACGGGTTGGGCGCTGACCACCAGCAGCATCGTTCGCTTCAGCGGCACAAGCTGGTCGCTGTCCTGGTAGCGGTGGGCTTCGTGTAGATTCGATCCACCCGTGTGCGCGCGACGCGGATGCGGGTGCCAGAGTCACGCCACAGCCATTGGGGGGAACCACGACATGAGCGATGCAGTTCACGCGTTCGCGAGCACGCAGCACACATCCGTTCGCACGAAAGCCAGATCCGCAGCGTCGACCCCAGAACCTTCGCGATGCCTGCGATGGGCCAGGCTGGCGGCTGGGCTGGCGTTGTTTGCCGGCTGCAGCAGCCCATCGACCGGCATGGATCCCAACAACCCCGGCGATGGCGGTACTACTGGTGGCAGCGACGGCAGCAGCAACGCCGGCAGCTTGGCGGACCTGATCACACCGGCCCTGTTCGATCAGATCTTTTTGCATCGCGCGACCTCGCCCTGTCCCGGCGGGTTCTACACCTACGCCGCCTTTGCCGAGGCTGCGCGAGCCTTTCCAGGCTTCGCCAGCCAAGGCACAAGCGACGACCGCAAGCGTGAAGTCGCGGCCTTTCTGGCCAACATCTCGCACGAAACGACCGGCGGCTGGGCGGCGGCGCCAGACGGTCCGTATTCCTGGGGCCTGTGCTTCGTGCACGAGGGCGGAAACATCGATCCATCGACGCTGTCGTCCTATTGCGTGGCCAGCGCGCAGTACCCGTGCGCATCAGGCAAAAAGTACTTTGGGCGAGGGCCGATCCAGCTCAGCTACAACTACAACTATGGCCAGGCGGGGGCGGCCTTGGGCGTTGACCTGCTGAACAACCCGGACTTGGTGGGCAGCGATCCGGTGATCTCGTTTAAGACTGCGCTGTGGTTCTGGATGACGGCGCAGGCGCCGAAGCCTTCGTGCCACGACGTGATGATTGGGCAGTTTCAGCCCAGCGCGCAGGACCTTTCGGCGGGACGCAAGCCGGGCTTTGGGCTGACCGTCAACATCATCAACGGCGGCATCGAGTGCAACAAGCCGACGCCCGCGCAGGTGACCGATCGCGTCGGGTTCTACCAGCGTTACTGCCAGCTGTTTGGCGTGTCGCCAGGGACCGAGCTGTACTGCGACAAAATGATGAGCTACTGACCGTCGCACCCGACGCTGTGCCTCGAAGCCGATGGCGAAGCAGCTGCGTGATATGATGCGGTTCAATGTCCACGGGTCCGCGCTTCTCCTCCCTGGTGTGGGTGGTCGGCGAGAATCACAACGTAAGAGAGGTCCTGGAGCTGTCTTCGCATCGCCGCTTGCGCGATCAGGGGGCGATCCTTTCGAACTACTTCGCCGTCACGCATCCGTCGGGACCGAACTATCGGGCGATGGCCGCGGGCCGCTACTGGTCCCATGACGAGAGGCTGGATCAAGAAAAGCCAACCTTCGCGTCGGAAGCCCAGCTGCCGGTGATCGTGTGGAAGTTTCGCGGCTGGCCGGCTCGCAAGCACAACCCGTTTTACGACCTGAAGACGCCGCACTCGACGGTCGAGACGCTGGACCTGGACACGCTGCCGCCGCGCTGCGTGCTGTACGTCGGCCTGGACGACGAAAACAACGGCCACGATGGCAGCCTGGACCTGGCGGACGCCAACTTCAACGCCCTGATCGATCAGCTGGAAGCCTCGGCCTGGTTCAACCGCTCCGTCGACGGGCTGTACCCGGCGCTGTTTCTGACTTGGGATGAAGCGTACCGGGCCAGAACCAATCAGGTGTTTGCTGCGTTCTTCGGTCGTGGGGTGCAAGCGGGGGCCGATACCGGGCAAGAGCTGAATCACTTCAGCTTCTGCCGTCTGTGCTGCGACAGCTTCGGCGTCGCCCCGCTTGCCCATGCAACAGAAGCCACGAGCATCGACGGGATCTGGATCGAGACGAGCACCTGATCGCCGCACATCGACGGGCTCGGGCACGCAAGACAACGAAGGATCGACACAAGATGGCGAACGAATCCAAGGAAGCGCCTGCCAAGCAAGATGCAAAGCCCGGCAAGGCAACGCCGGTGCGCTGGGCGTGGATCGGCCTTTCCGTCGTCGGTTTGCTGGTTCCACTGGTGTGGTTGGGCGTCAGCTCGCTCGGTGCCAAACGCGACTCGTTTGCCCCTGCCAGCCCCAGTTCATCTTCTGCCATCGCTCAGAGCGGGCGACCCAGCCGGCGACTGGACAGCCTAACCGAAGGTGCAGATCAGCCAGCGATCCAGGATGCTCCGGCGGCGCCGTCTGCTCCCGCTCCAGTTTCAGCGCCCGCTCAGCAGCCGGCGGCGTTGACACCGCCGGCCCAGCCTCCTGCCGAGTTTGCCGCGCAGATATCCCCGGAATCCTGGACGCGCAGCGCTCAGTTCTTGTCTCTACTTGGGTTGACGGGCTGGTCGCTGCAGGAAGAGCTGATACCGATCCTGGCGGGCAAATTGGGCATC
>JAYRFD010000359.1:0-1827 GCA_041908565.1 Polyangia bacterium
CGTTCAACGAAGCGATAGGTGATGCAAAGCGTGAGACTCCAATTTACTCGCGCGAAAGCTCCTGCGTGACGCGATCACGTAGGCTGCGTACTCCATGCAGGAAATCGGGGGTCGCGGTCAGCAGGCTGATCACCGCAAAGGCCTTGCCGGGCTCGTGCAGGTCAAAAAAGTACCCGGGGTGGACCAAGACGCGATCCCGGATCAAAAAGCGCAGCGCCCAGTCTTCTTCCGACAGCACGGCGGGCAGCCGCAGGACGGCATACCAGCCACCGTCGACGGGAAGGACCGATACCGCGCTGCCGGTAAGCTCGCGCTGGACGGTCTTTAGGTTGAGTTGAAGGTGCTGCCGAATGTCGTTCGCCAAGCGGGGCTGCTGGGCCAAAAGATCCGGGGCTGCCAGCTGAACCGGCGTGCTAACTGACAGGAAGGTGTCAGCGATCAGCTCTAGCCGATCTTGTGCTTGGGTGCGCAGCGGCTCCGGACCGCTGATGTGAATCCAGCCCAGCTTCAGCTGCGGCAGCCCCAGCACTTTGGACAGTCCCGACAGCACAAAGGTCAGCGGGGCCGCTGGGCCTTCCGGCTGCGCGATGGCCTTGGCCTCGGCACACAGCACCGATGGCAGCGCGTAATCCTCGTCGCTGTGGGGCGCTGATGCGCTGTTGTGCTCTGCTAAAAGATAGTCCGAAAAGACTTCATCGACGATCAGCGCCAGATTCCTTTTTCGACACGCTGCATGCAGCGTGATCAAATCGCTTCGCCGCAGGACAGAGCCCGTGGGATTGTTGGGACTGATGCTGACAAGCGCGCGCGCACGGACTCCTTTTTTGTCCGGATTCGTCGCCTCTGCCGTTGCTTGTTCTGGGCCCTCCAGCGACTGTGCATCCAGCGCAAAGTGATCGCCGCAGAAGCGCAGTGCATACGGCACGACCCGCACACTGCTGAGCTGCGCCAAGTGATCGATCAAGGGATAGCTGGGCTGCGGAAACAGGACTCCGTCGTCTGGATCGCACAGCAACTGGAACAGCCAGCTGTACGCTTCGCTGGTACTTGCGCACAGCATCAAGTGTTCCGGACTTATGTCGATGCCGCGCCGTGCGTAGTACGCGGCAATGGCCTGTCGACAGGACAGCAGGCCACGCGGCGTGGGTTCATAACGAAGGGCAGAAGGACTGCCCAAGCTTGCGAGTGCCCGTCGCAGCGCATCGTCGTATAGCTGCGGCAGCGCGATCGTGGGATTGGCGATCGTCAGGTCACAGACGGCCTTATCTCTTTGGCGCAGGTCTTCTAAGGCGGCAGTCAGGGGGTTGGTCGGCAGGTGCCAGGGCAGGCGCTGGGAAAACACAGCGGCGCTGATACCTCGTTTGTGCAGGCGGCGCAATCAGTGCCGTGGCAGCGACGCAAGAAGTCGGCGTGGCACATGGTTCCGCTGTCCGGGGGCGGATCGTGGTACAAGCAGCAAGGGGGGAATTGCATGCGCGCTGTGCGTTCATGGGGGACGTTGGCTGTGTCGGTTACCTTGCTGGTGTCTGCGTGCGCCAGTACGCGGTCAACGGTTCCGCCGACCCGCGAAGGACCCAAGCTGACCACCGTCGAGGTGGCGCCTGATGCCTCGGGTGTATCTTCGGGTACATCTGAAGACGAGAGCGCGTTTACGCAGCAAGTGCAGCAGGGCATTGTGCTGGCCCGATCGCGACAGGCACAGCGCGCGATTCGCGAACATTTTGATCCCGTGATCCAGCACTACGAAGCGCGCTATGCGGCAATCAACACCCGCGTGTACTGCGCCAACTCGACGATGGAGGCGCTCGGCTACGCGATGCTGGCAGC
>JAYRFD010000360.1:0-2340 GCA_041908565.1 Polyangia bacterium
AACGGCTCGACGCGGACGCCGGGGGGCAGGCTACCGGCCAGGCTCTGCAGCTTGGCCTTGACGGCCTGGGTGACGGTGCGGGCGTTTTCCCCGCGCAGCATCAGCGCGACGCCGACTGCGACTTCGCCTTGGCCGTCCATGCTGGCGGCGCCTCGACGCAGGGCGGGGCCGATCCGCACATCGCCAAGCTGAGCAACGGTGATCGGCACGCCTTGCGGAGTCGCCGCGATGACGACGCTGCGCAGATCATCCAGGTTGCGGAGCAAGCCGACGGCGCCGATGACGTACTGTTCGCGGTTGTGCACCAGATAGCCACCGCCGGCGTTGGCGTTGCTGCGTTCCAGGGCGCTGACCACTTCGGCCACCGACAGACCGGCCGCTTGCATGCGACCGGGATCGAGGACGATCTGAAACTCTTTCTGTTCGCCGCCGTGGCTGTTTAGCTCGACGATGCCGGGGACGGTGCGAAGCTGCGGGCCGATGTACCAGTCCAGGGTCTCGACCGCTTGCATCAAGGACGGCGCGTGCACGACGAACTGGAAGATCTCGCCCAGTCCCGTCGACAGCGGGCCGATCTGCGGCTGGCCGTAGCGCCGCGGAATGTTCTGTTCGGCGTCGCGCATGCGTTCAGACACCAACTGACGCGCCAGATAGATGTCGGTGTCGTCGGAAAAGACGATGGTGACCAGTGACAGGCCGTACTTGGAAATCGACCGCAGCTCGCGCAGGTGCGGCAGGCCGGACATGGCGCGCTCGACGGGGATGGTGACGTACTGTTCCATCTCGACCGGCGACAGGGCCGGGGCCGAAGTCAGCACCTGCACCTGCACGTTGGTGACATCGGGAACCGCGTCCATCGGCAGCTCCCACGCTGCGCGCAGACCAAACAAGACGAACAGCAGCGTCGCGCAGATCACCAGCGCGCGCTGCCGCAGCGATGCAGAGATCAGCCAGCCCAGAAACTGCATCGGTGCCTCATCACCCCCCGGTTCTCGTCGCTAGCTACCCTTGGCTTCCAGCTTGGCCCAGGTGTCTTTCAGCGTGACCGTGCGATTCCAGACCGGAGCGCCGGGCTTGCTGAGCACCGGGTCGGCGAAGAAGTAGCCAATGCGTTCGAACTGCACATGGCTGCCGGGTGCCGATTCGGCCAAGCTGGGTTCCAGCATCGCGCCGTCGATGATCTGCAGTGAATCGGGATTCAGCGCGGTCTTCCAGTCTTGCCCTTCCGGCACATCGGCGGGATTCGGCAAGCGGAACAGGCGGTCGTACTGGCGGACTTGGCTTTTGATGGCGTGCGGTGCCGACACCCAGTGCGATGTGCCCTGCACCTTGCGTCCGTCGGGCGCGTTGCCCCCGCGCGAGTTTTCATCCATGGTGCAGCGCAGCTCGATCACCTCGCCGCGTTCGTCCTTGATCACTTCGTTGCAGGTGATAAGGCACGCCCAGCGCAGGCGGATTTCTTTGCCGGGCGACAGGCGATACCACTTCTTCGGGGCGACCTCTTTGAAGTCGTCGCGTTCGATGTACAGCGTGCGCGAAAACGGCACCTTGCGCGTCGGCGATCCGGGTCGATCGGGGAAGTAGGGGGCATCGAAGTCTTCGCTCTTGCCCTCGGGATAGTTGGTGATGACGACCTTGAGCGGGTTCAAGACCGCCATCACGCGCGGCGCCTTGTCGTTCAAGGTTTCGCGGACCGCGTGTTCCAGCAGCGCGACATCGACCATGCTGTCGCGACGGGCCACGCCGATGCGATCGCAGAATGCGCGCAGCGCTTCCGGCGTGATGCCGCGACGACGCAGACCGGCCAGGGTCGGCATGCGCGGATCGTCCCAGCCGTGGACGTGGTTGCCTTTGACCAGCTCGATCAGCTTGCGCTTGGACAGCACGGTGTACGTCAGCACCAAGCGCGCGAATTCGATCTGCTGCGGTCGCGATCGGAACAGGCGCTTGCCGGCCGGCGTGTCGGCCAGTTCGTTGATGAACCAGTCGTACAGCGGGCGGTGCGCTTCGAATTCCAGCGTGCAGATCGAGTGCGTGATGCCCTCGAACGCATCGGACAGAGGATGGGCATAGTCGTACGTCGGGTAGATCGGCCAGGTCGCCCCGGTGCGATGGTGCGGCGTGTTCTTGCGGATGCGGTACAGCGGCGGATCGCGCAGGTTCATGTTCTGGGACGCCAGGTCGATCTTGGCGCGCAGCACATGCTGCCCGTCTTCGAATTCGCCGGCCCGCATGCGGCGGAACAGATCCAAGTTTTCGCTGACGCTGCGGCTGCGATAGGGGCTCTCGATGCCCTTTACGTAATAGTTGCCGCGGTACTGCCGAAGCTCTTCGACGCTT
>JAYRFD010000361.1:0-6200 GCA_041908565.1 Polyangia bacterium
TGCGGCAGCGGGCGCAAATACAAGAAGTGCTGTTTTCTGGGCGAACGTGAACCAGGACGCCGCGATCCACGCACCGTCGCAGAACGCGGGCTGGCCAAAGTGGACGACGTGCTGAAGGTCTTCTTGCCGCTGGTCGAGTCGCGCGGCGAGCACACCATCGCCTGCGGCCCCGGCTGTTCGGCGTGCTGCAACAACTTTGTGCGCTGCAGCCTGCCCGAAGCGCTTTTGATCGCGGACTTTCTGCGGCGCCCTGAAAACACCGCGGTGCGGGCTCGCTTTGAAGCCAAGCTTCCCGCTTGGCGCGACGGGGCCGGCGGCTTGGCTGAACAGCTGACCGCCTTGTTGGACGCAAGCGGCGGCAGCGAACCACAAGGCGCGGCGTGGGCGCGCTTCAATCAGCTAGGCAGCGAATACGCCCTGCGCGGCAACCTGTGCCCGCTGAACCATGAAGGCCGCTGCGAGATCTATCCGGTGCGCCCGACGATCTGTCGTTCGGTGCACGTGCTGGACACCGCGCAGTACTGCGTGCCTGGACGCGGCCAAAGCCCCAAGGTGGTGTCGCATCCCGTCCTGGAAGGCACCGTCAAAGAAGTCACCGCGGATTTGGCGCGGGCCGCCGTCGATCTGGACGGTCGCGGTCGCGAGCGCGCCCTGCCAGAAGCCGTGGCTTGGGCGCTGAAGTCGGGATAGCGCCGCGCAGCCAAGCTCTGCGCAGCCCAATCGCGCGCAGTCGAACTCCGCGCAGCCGAATCCCACGCAGTCGAACCGCACGCAGCCGAGCTGCGCGCATCTCGCTCTAATACATCGCTTCGTCTTTTTGCAGCGGAATGCCCAGCGCGCGACTCAGATCGCGGGCCAGCGTCGAAGCCCACTCGGTCTCTAGCGAAATATTCAGGCCGTCGTAGGTCGGATCGATCTCAGAGATATGGTCTTCGACTTCCGAGATCAGAACCGCCTGCTCGCGTCCTGGCATGCGCAGCCACAGTCGCACGCCGCGCAAGGCCCAGCCTTGTTCCAGGTAGGCTTCGACTCGCAACAGATCGCGGATCGGCAGTCGCTGCTGCCCGACCCACAGCCACTTGCCGTCACAGAAGACGCGCCGCGTGCCGTCCTCCCAGTATGTGAAGGGATCCTTGATCCAGATGCGACTGGCCGATGTCGCGTACATCGCGTCGCAGCGGGCCTGCCAAATCGGGCCACGCTGCGCCAAGGCGGCGCGCAGCGCAGCGACTTCGGACGTGCGCACCCACGCTTCGCCCAGCGGCCGCAGCGTCTGTTCGTCGATGTGAAAGAACAGGCAGCGGGTCGACAGATCCGGCGCCGGGCTGATGTTGCCAACCGCCATCACAAGCGGCGGCTTGGCATCGGCAAGCAGTGCAAGTACGGCGCTGGAGCTCTTGGGTTGGCGTTCCGGCTGGCGGCGTTCCGATCGCGCAAGCAAGCCGGGAGCCAGCGGCTCTAGCTGTTCGGCCAGCTTGCTGTGGACCGTCGAGCTGAGCTCTGTCCAGCGAATGAACAGGCTGGTGCTCAGCGAGCTTGCGAAGTCTTCACCGCCGTGGCGTAACGCCAGCTGCAGCAGCGACAGCACGCGGTCGCAGTGCGTGGTCTTCAGGAGCTCAACCAAGTCCGAACAGTACGGCGACCAGTCGACCTGCGACCAAGAAGAAGGGGTGCGCCAGTGCTCGATCCCCTGATCGAAAAAGCGTGCCGCGCACTGGCTGGCCGATGGCGAGCTATCGTCGCGCAGGAAGTGCAGCGCGGCCTGCGCAAACGCCTTCGGCTCGACGCCGCGATCAGCCAGCGTCAAGACCAGCGCGTAGGCGGTGTCGGCGACCTGCCCGGGAAGCTTCCAGAACCCCGGCAGACGAATCAGCAGATCCCAGGACCATGCTTCGTTGGCGCGCAGCGTCGCCAAAATCTGCAGACAGTGATCGCTGCGGCCTTCGCGTAGCGCAAGATCCAGATCAGCGACGGAATACATGCATGATGGTAGCGTGCCGGCTGACCCGCGAACAAGAGGACGGCACCGCGTCTGTGCCCCCCCAGTCTGCACTTCACGTCGCGGACGCCTTTCGTAAAGCCGATCGGCGAAGGACGAGACCGACTGCGAAAGAAGCAGACCTTTTTCGGCCTGTGACCGATGCCGAGCTTCGTTGGACGAGTCGTCCGCAGCTTCGCGAAGTCGTCTGGGGTCAAAGGGCGCGACGGCCAAACAGGTGCAGGCTCCGCGACAAATCGCGCCCACGCAGCACGACGAATCCGCTGGTTTCTGGTTCGATGGGACCAAGCACGGCAGTCCGGATCGCTGTTCATTGGCCTGAGTGCGCTGACCGCCAAGCACCGCGCATCAGTGCAGATCCACAAGCACCTTGGCCGCCGTGTACTGGCCGCCGCGATAGTGTCCTTGCGTCGCGCTGCCTCGGTACGCATCCAGCCGCACGGTCGGCGCACTGCTGGGATAGTTGGGGCCACTGCGATAGCTTGGGATCACTGCGGTGCCGCGACAATCGGGCACCGTGCTGTCGACCACCCGCGTCAGCGTTTGGGTGATCTCGTACGCTCGGAAGACATCGTCGGAATCATAGGGATCGTTGTAGTGCGGACGACCGATGCGGGGCTTGCTGCTGACCACTGCGTCCGTTCTGAAGCTGTATCGATCCCCCTGCGTCAGCAGAGAGACCGTCGCCCCCGTGACCTTGAAAGAGGTCCCAGCGGGAAAGGTCGCGCCGCCGGTATTGACGACAAACACCGCACGGCTGCCGAACACCGTTCCCACGTCACCGTTTAGATAGAAGGCCGTGTCTTCGTCAACGCCAATACCCATCGATAGGCTGAGGCTGTGCATGGCGGGCAGCAGGCGCCCCAAGCGACCCCGCGCATCAAAGTGCGTGTCGATCGCAACGCCAGGCAAGGCGAAGCCAAACCCGGTCATCGCGCCGCCGTTGTCGTAGTAACGCAGCGCAGTGGGACCTTCGCTGTCGTCCTTCAGGCCAGTGCTGCTGGTCACCGCCTTGCTTGCCAAGCGAGCGTTGAAATAGACGTAGCCGTACGGGATGCCTTCCCCAAAGGTGACGCTGCCCATGATGGCGGTGCCTGCCGATGTCCCGGCAACGACGACGTCGCTGCGCTCGACGCGCGCGCGCAGCGCAGCCAAAAGCGGCGTATCTGTCCCGTCGGCGCGCAGCCACGCGCGGGCATGACGCGACTGGTCCCCACCGTTGAAGAAGACCACCTCGGCTTGGCGGACAAGCGACAGGTTGGCGTCCCCTTCGCTGTTGCCGTCATACGCCGCCGTGCCGCTGTTGTCGACGTGCAGCGACACGTGCTTGGGCGAAAAGCCGTGCTTCTGAAACAGATCGTGGTAGCTCAGCGCGCCGCTCTTGGGATCGCTGTTTTCATAGACATCGTTGCCCGCGGCGCGATCGACGGCAGCCGACGTCACCACCGCCACACGCGGGCAGCGCGTCCTGCCCCAGTCAGCGGAACAGTTGCTATGGCTCCGCGGGTCAGGAGACCAGTCGCGAAAAGTGGCTGCTCGCAGGCCTTGATAGACGGCGTAGTTGGTCTCGGCAACGGCCCCGCCCATCAGATAGACCTTGGCGGCCTGCGCCATCGCGGGCGTCGTGCAGGCGATGACAAGGCTGAAGAACGACATGGATGCTCTCAGGTAGCGCATGGGAAAACCTCACAAGCGGCACAAGGAACGACGCACGGCAGCACAGGCTCGCGTCGATCTGCGTCGTACCGTCACTAGACTCTTCTGTCTACAACCTGGCTGTGCCAGGTGCGGTCAGCCTTCTGTGGGCAGCAGTCGGTCGAAGCAGATGCGCACAAAGCGATCCAGTGATTCCCCGCTGCGCGTCACCTTCATCGACACCAGCGCCCCTTCCCAGCCGTCGATCAGGAAGGCGGCAAGTTCGTTCAGGTCGGCGTCGCGCGCAAGCTGTCCCTGCACCTGTGCTTCACGCAGGCAGTCGACCAAGCGATGTCGCCAGCGCGCAAAAAGATTCGCCAGCGCCGTACGCGCCTTGCCTTCGCGATCAGGCAGCTCTTGGCTGAGCATGCCCAGCAAGCAGCCGCCCGTCCATTTGCGATCGCGAAAGTGACTGCACAGTGCATCGAAGTAGGCGCGCAGTCGAGCGATCGGCGCACGGCTGTCATCGGTCAGCATGCGATCGAGCAGGGGCAAGTGATGCTCGTAATAGAACTGGGCGGTCGCCACCGCGAAGTCCAGCTTGTCCTGGAAGTGGTGATAGAACGATCCACGGGGGGCCCCCGCGCGTTCGAGGATGGCGTTGGTGCCCACGAAGTCGTAGCCGCCCTCTAAGAACAGCTCGACGCCGGCGCGCAGCAGCGCTTCGCGTGTATCTCGCCGAACGGTCATGGCGGCAAGCCTAGTGCGTCCGTGGAAAGAAGAGAAGCCAAAGCGTCCGCCCCCTGCCATCCAACTAGACCAAGTTGTCTGGCGTAGCGGCTGCGACTAGAAGGACTCACTGAACGGACGCAGATCCAGCTCTTGTGTCCAGGCACTGCGCGGCTGCTGGTGAAGCTGAAAGAAGGTCTCGGCAATGGCATCGGGCCGCAGCAGGCCATCGGGCCCTTTGCTGGCAACCCACTCAGCTGCCACTTCGCGCGCCCGTTCGCCGTCGATAAGCCCGTCGACAATCACGTGCGCGACGTGCAGCCCGCGCGGCCCAAGCTCGCGCGCCAGGCTTTGACTGACCATGCGCAGTCCAGCCTTGGCCGCGGCAAAGGCCGTGAACTGCGGTCGTCCCCGCAGCGACGCCGACGCCCCCGTAAACAGCAGCGTGCCACCACCGTGCGAAAGCAGCTCGCGGGCGCACTCGCGACCAAAGACGAAGCCAGCAAAACAGCACAGGCGCCAGACCTCTTCAAAGAACGCGTTGTCCATGTCCAGCGTCGGCATCCAGCGGTTGCCGCCGGCATTGAACACCGCCACACGCAAGCGACCCAGGCCGCGAATGCAAGCCAGCGTGGCGTCGATGAAAGCCGGCTCGGTGATGTCGCCGGCGGCGACCAGTGCGTGACCACCCGCCGACTCGATCTCTGCCGCCAAGGCGTGCAGGCGATGGGCGGTGCGCCCGGTGACCACGGTCAGCAGGCCCGCCGCGGCAAAGCGACGAGCCAGCGCCGCGCCGAGTCCTCCCGTCGGGCCAACCCCCAGGATCCACGCAACATCGACGATCTTTTCAACAGCGCTGGGTGAAGACATCGCGGCGACTCTCCTTAGATCAGGTGCGTTCGTAGATGGGCAACAACCCGATCACTGGCCTGCGCCACCAGCGATGGGTCGTCATAGAAATCGACCTGGCCCTGCGAAGGCAGCATGTGAAGCTGCTTGGGCACAGATAGGGTGTCAAAGAAGCGCCGTGCCCTGGCTGGTGAAAGCGCCTTTTCTGAATGAACCATCACCATCGGCACACGCAGGCGAGGCGCCGCGGGCTGGACGTCAAACGGCAGGAAGTGCTCGCGCGACATCACGGCAAACGCGTTCTGATAGTTGGGATGGGCGGCGCGTCGGGCGTAGTAATCGAAGGTCTCTTGCAGCGTCATCGCTGCGTCGCCTTGCGTGGCGGCGGCCGGAATGGTTAGGACCTCGCCGGTCGTTTCGTAGTGCAGCCGGGCGGCGACACCTTGGTCTACTTTCGCTTGGAAGGCCGCTGGATCCTTGCTGCGCAGCTCGGCCACATCGCGGTAGTACCCAACCACGCCGGCCACTGCCTTGATGCGTGGATTGTCAACGGCAGCCCAGACGATGTAGCCAGTTCCCAGGCAGACACCCACGGCACCGATGCGATTGCCATCGACTTCGCTGTGTCCCGCCAGTGCCTCGGCCGCCGATCGCAGGTCGGCGATCTTGTGGCGATAGAACTCGTACTGCCGAGGCTGCCCACCGCTTTCGCCGTAGTGCCGCGGGTCGATCGACAGCGCCGCAAACCCACGCTGGGCAAGCGCCTGGGCATACACGCCGGTCACCTGTTCCTTCACGCTGGTCATCGGCCCACCGACAATGACGGCCGGGTGCGGGCCCTGCCCCTGCGGCAGAAACAAGTTGCCCACCACGGTGTCGCCATCGACCACAAACTGCATGCGCTGCTGCATCATGCAAACCATCATACAGAAAATAGACTGATCGGTCTATATTCACGATTCCGTCCAGTCCTGGCCCTCGTTCCACA
>JAYRFD010000362.1:0-4135 GCA_041908565.1 Polyangia bacterium
CGAAACTGCATGGCGTCGCGCAGAAAGTTCAGCACCAGCTGGGCGTAGGCCGTCGCGATGTACGCGTTGCTGGTCACGTACGAAGGCACCGGCCCGCTGTCCCAGGCGCTTAGGCCGCGCTCGTCGTAAAAGCGCCGCTGCAGTTCCCACAGGATCGACTGCGAGAGACGCTTCTTTTCCTCAAGCAAATAGCCGGTCGGCTGCGCTGCAGTTTCCGTCGCGGGGGTTGCGCTCATCTCGGTTTCCGTCTCGCTTTGGTTGGCCGGGCTTTCGGGCGTGGACGCTGCGTTTTGCGGTCTTTGGGCTGCGGCTGGGCTGCACTGCGTGAATCGCTGCCCTGCAAGTGCCCCAGACCAATTGGGTATTCGCGCCCGCGCCTATCTTCGCACATCCCGAAGAAGCTGCGCAGCAGCAAAATTTTCCTGCCTCCGCCGCGGCCTGTCGGTCTATGCTGCCGACCTCGTCGGAATCCCGATATGGCCCGCGAACGTCTCAGAGCCGATCGTTCATCAAACACGGCATCAAACACGGCAGCTAACACGGCAGCTAACCTGGGATCTGGCCCGGCGTCCGCGTCGTCGGCGGGGGCACGTGGCGGCTCGGCAGCGGGGGAATCGCCGTCGCCGCGTCTTACGCCCGAAAAATCCGGCCTGCCCGGCATCCTGGGCCAAGCCGCTGTCACGCATGCGCTGTGCGACGCCATCGCTCACAACCGCGTGCATCATGCGTATCTGTTCGACGGGCCCGAAGGCACTGGCAAGGCCAGCTGTGCTCGCGCGCTGTTTGCGGCGCTGAACTGCCTGTCTCCGCCGACGCTGGGCGGGGCTTGCGGACAGTGCGAGTCCTGTCACAAGCTGGCCGCCGGCAGCCACCCCGACCTGATCCCGTTTGACATGTCGCTGTCTGGCTTGGCCGACGAGGTCGATCGCCTGATCAAGCGCCTGCAGTTCCCGCCGTTTGAAGGCCGGGCGCAGATGGTGATCTTGGACCCGGCGGATCTGCTGGCCATGCCGACGGCAGTGACCGCAGCCAACCGGCTGCTAAAGACGCTGGAAGAGCCCCGCGCCAACACGCACCTGGTCCTGGTGGCCACCGCCGCCAGCAGCCTGTTGCCGACGCTGCGATCGCGCTGTCAGCGGCTGCGTTTTCTGCCACTGGCCGACGATCTGCTGCGCACCTTGCTGCTGCGTGCCCCGGCGACAGACGGCGATGGAGATGCGCCCGAAGTGGATGCGGAGGATCCAGCAGAACGGACATCCGCGACGGGGCGCTTCAGCGAAGCCGACCTGCAGGCTGCGATTGCACTGGCACAGGGCAGCATCGGGGCCGCCCGCCGAGCCTTGGCCGATCGCGAACGTCTGCAGCGCAATGCCGAGACCGCGCAGGCCCTGCTGTCGGCCGCCCGCGCGGGACGCGCGACGCAGATCGTCGACGCCGCCGGCAGCATCGGTTCTGATCGCGAACAAGCGCAAGAGATCTTGGAACACCTGTGGCTGCAGCTACATCGCGAGCTGCAGACCGCAGTGCAAGAGCGGCGACCCGTCGCATCGCACGAGGGGCTGATTGCCGCCCTGCGGGCGACGCGCAGCGCGCAGCAGGCCATTCGCGGCTATACCGCCGCGCCGCTCGCCATTGAACGGATGCTGCGCCACATCGGCGATGCGCTGCCCGACGCTCGCCGCGGCCCCGCGGGGGCCACTTCAGGACGCTCTCGACATGTCCGCTAGTGACTCGCAAAATCCCCCGGGTGGCCTGGGGCCACCCAACCCGACCGTCTCGATCGGACCCGCGCAGCGCTTGGGCTCGGCGAGCAGCGCGCCTGGCGGCAACAACCGCAGCGCATCCGCAGCGTCTGGTCCCAATCGTGAAGCCCGCGCCCTGCGCCCGCCCACATCGCGGCCCGATGGTATGCCGCCGGCCCTGCGCGAAGGCGGGGACCGACGTCGTCGCCGTCGGGGAGGCGGAGGAGCTGGAGGCAGTCTACCAGCCAGCGCCGGAGGCCCACAGAGCGCACCCGGGATCGTCCCAGCCGGCTCACCTGCGACACCACACTCTGCACCGGGCCTGCCTGGCAATATCGGCGGCTCTGCTTCGCATGCCCCGCGGCCCTCAAGCGGCAGCGGATCGGCGCCGGCTGGCCAAGCCACACAGGGCGGTCCGCCGGGGAATCGTTCACGCGAAGGGCGGGATGGGCGCGGTGGCGGTCCTCGCGATGGTCAGCCACGGCAGCGGGGCGAGGGTCGAGAGCCGCGTCCCCCTGGAGTAGCCCCTGCAGGACAGCGCCCGCCCGGTGGCGAAAACCGTCCCCCCCGTGCCGACGGTCGCCCGGAATCCCGTGGCAACGCGCGTGGGGACGGTCGATCACCAACTGGTGAAGGTCGTTCAGAGGGTCGCGCTGACGGTCGCCCTCCGCGCTCCGATAGCCGTCCCGATAGCCGTCCCGATAGCCGTCCCGATAGCCGTCCCGATAGCCGTCCCGACGGACGAAACGACGCACGAAGTGACGGACGAAGCGACGGACGCGGGGCGCAGCGGGGTGATTCGCGCTCGGTTCAGCGTCCCGATGGGCGCCCGCAGCAGCGCCCCGAAGGTCAGTTGCGCGATCCACGACAGGGCAAGCCCGCGCAGCGTCCTGCGGATCGCCCGATGCCCGATCGGCGCCCCAGCGGAGACACCCCTCGCGGTGGTCGGCCCGACGGCATGGAGCCAGCACCGGGAGCATCACAGCCGGGACATACGGGACATGCAGGCGCCCCAGCAGCGCGCAGGGATGACCGCGCGGCGTCCAGTGCTCGATCGCCACTGGCGTTCCCGGCAGAAGACGACGGGGCGACGGGCGATCTCGGCTTCTCCGACGCGCCGTCGCCCTTCTTCGCTCGTGGCGGACGTGCGGCAGGTGGCCAGGGCGGCTCTTCGGTGCCCCAAGAAGACCCATGGCTGCGATCCAACGAAGCGGATGCGCAGGCCGACGCCGCGACGCCGATTCCGCCGCCCGTCATCAAGGTTCGCCCAAGCGAATTTCCCCTGTTGGCCGAACGCACCGTCCGCAGCTTCGATGTCTGCCTGGTCCGCCTGCGTTCGACGTCGCTGCCTCGCGAATACGAGAGTCGCGGTGAGACTTACGCGCAAGGCGACTGGCTGCTGGTGGATACCCAGCGCGGACCGCGCGTCGGGCAGGTGGTCCTGGGCACGCGTCGCAAGCCGTTGCTTAGCGCCCCCCGTCGGATTTTGCGCCGGGCACGACCCGACGAAGTCGCCGATCGCGATCGCCAGACCGGCGCCGAACAGGACGCGCATCGGTACTGCAAAGATCGCGTGCGGGCTCGTCAGCTTCCGATGAAGTTGGTGCACACCGATCTGGTGCCGGGACAGAAGGCGACGTTCTTTTTTGCCTGCGAAGACCGCGTGGAAGTGCGCGATCTGGTGCGCGATCTGACCCAGCAGCTTCACGTTCGCATCGAGCTACGGCAGATCGGTGCGCGCGACGGAGCCAAGCTGGTCGGCGGCCTGGGCTCGTGCGGGCGAGAGCTTTGCTGCACGACGTTTCTGCCGGCGTTTCAGCCCGTGTCGATCCGCATGGCCAAGGATCAGGGCATGGTGCTGAACCCCGGCAAGCTGGCCGGGCAGTGCGGGCGGCTCAAGTGCTGCTTGATCTATGAGCACCACATGTACAAAGAGCTGGGCAAGGGCCTGCCCAAAGTCGGCAAGCGCGTGCAGACGCCGCAGGGCATCGGCCGCGTGCTGGATCTGGACATCCTGCGCCAGCGCGTGCGCGTGCAGCTTCCAGAAGGCGTGCCGCAGGTGTTCGCGGGTCACGAAGTCCGGTCGCTAAACGCCGTCGATCCGGCGGGCGGCCCGCAGCACAGCGAACCGCCCGATACTGCCGACGCTGCCGACGATCCGACGCCAGCGCCCGCCCCTGGCCCCGTCACCGATGTGTCGGATCTGCCGACACTTTAGCCTGCCTGCTGCCGAGTGTTGCCCCCATGTCTTTGCCGCTTTCCATCGACCGTCCCAAGCGCATCCTGGTCTTGTCGCCCCACATCGACGACGGAGAGTTCGGCTGCGGCGGAACGATCGCGCGCCTGGGTCGCGAAGGCAACGAGGTCTTTTACGCGGCGTTTAGCACCGCCGA
>JAYRFD010000363.1:0-5928 GCA_041908565.1 Polyangia bacterium
TCCGACGGTTGCCAAAAGTCGCAGCGCAGCGCGTGGGGGCGCAAGCGGACTTCATCGGGGCTGCCAAGCCTGGCCGCCCCGTCGGATCGTCCCAGCAGCTAGCGGGGGCGGGCCGGTCCGGGGCGACGTGGAGCCGGTGCCGGCGGCCGGCCGGCCGGCGGTCCCTTCAGCGAGACCCCGAGTCCGTTGGCCAGATAGGTCAGGATGCGCGTCCACATCCGCTCGGTCACCACGGGGTCCGGCACCATGTGCGTCAGGCCGGTCAGCGGCAGAAGCTCGTGCGGCTTGCCCGCTTTGAACAGCGCGTTCGACAGCTTCAGGCTGTGCACGAACAGCACGTTGTCGTCGGCCGTTCCATGGATCAGAAGCAGCGGTCGCTTGAGATCCTTGGCATAGGTGAGCAGCGAAGACTTTTCATAGCCCTCGCGGTTCTGCTGCGGCAGGCCCAGGTAGCGTTCGGTGTAACAGGTGTCGTAGTCTCGCCAGTCGACGACGGGCGCCCCGGCCACACCGACGGAAAACACGTCCGGGCGACGCAGCACGGCCAGCGCGGACATGTAGCCACCGAAGGACCAGCCGAAGATGCCGACGCGGGTGGTGTCCATCTCGGGAAAGCGCTGACCGCTTAGCTTCAGCGCTTCGACCTGATCTTCAAGCGGGATGTCGCCGAAGTTGCCGCTGATCGCGCGTTCCCAAGACGCACCGCGGTACGGCGTGCCGCGTCCGTCGGCCAGAAACACGATGAAGCCGTGATCGGCCAGCCACTGATCGATCATGTAGCGCCCGGCCATCGACGACACCTGCGAGTGGTGCGGACCGCCGTAGACATCGACCAGCACGGGGTACTTGCGGCCGCGGACAAAGTTTCGCGGGCGCACGATGGCGACGCGGAAGGCCTGGCTGCCGACCTGGGCCAGCTCGACGCGGGGCACAAACGGCGGCTCGGTCGCCACGCTGGGTAGCTCGCCCGCGGTCATGTCTTGCGCTTGGCCATGCCCCCCGGGAGGGATGCGCATCACGACGGTGCGCGGCGTTCCGGTAAGCGAAAAGCTCTGTCGCGCATACAGGCTGTGGCCTTTGGCTCCGGAGCCAAACTGCGCAACGTGGTGGCCGGGATCGCGGGTCAGCTGGACGGGGGCACCGCCCAGAAGTGGCATCCGGAACAGGTGCTGCTCGACGGGCTCGGCCGATGCGGCATAGGTCAGCCAGCCGACCGGGCCGCTGGACGTATCGACAAGCTCGACGTCGACCAGCTTGCGGAAGCCGTATTCGCGGGGCACAAGGACGCGCACTAGCTGACCGCGCAGATCGCGCAGCTCAAGCTCGGGGCCGCCGCTGCGTTCGTTCACCCACAAGAAGCCCGATCCATCGGGCAGCGCGCGCGGCACGTCTTGGTTGACGTTGATCCAGGCCTCGTCGTGCTCGCCGAGCAGGCGCTCGGTCTTCATGCTGCCGCCGGCGGGGGGACGAGCCGCGCTGCCGCTGTCTTTGCCCAGGTTCAGGCTGGGCACGGCGTGGACTTCCAGGTCGTGCTGATCGCGGCTGAGCAGCGTCAGCAAAAGCGGCGCTCCAGCCTGCCAGGTCACCGTCGCCAGATAGGGGAATCGCTCGCGCGGCCAGTCAATCCACGTCGACGCAGTTCCCGGCGCGGCCTGCGCAGGTACGACCGCCAAGCGGACGCTGGCATTGTCGTTGCCCGCCCGCGGATAGCGCATCGGCTGCGGCGGCAGATCGGGGCGCAGCGCATCGCCAACGTACAGAGTCTCGACGGGCCGGTTGTCGACTTCAGTGAACGCCAGGTACTGGCTGTCGGGGGACCAGAAGTGCCCGGTGAAGCGATGCAGCTCTTCTTGCGCGACGAACTCGGCGTGACCGTAGCTGATCTGGTTGTGCTGGCTCTTGGTCAGGCGACGCTCGCGACGCGATGCGATGTCGAGAACATAGAGATCGCGACCGCGCACATAGGCCACCAGCTTGCCGTCGGGCGACAGGTGCGGATCTTCGATCGGATCAAAGTCAGGGGCCGGTGGCGGACTGTCGCTGCTGGTCTGCGGGCGGGTCGCGTTGTCGGGCTGTGGTCGAAGCTCGCCGACTTCGCCGTTCTGGCGCGAGTACAGGTACAGCCGTCCCGAAAACGGCAAGAGCACGAAGCTGCCATCGGGGGCTAGCTCGAAGCTGGTGAAGCCGCGCAGGCTCTGTCGCATGCGCTCGCGTCGAGCTTTTTCTTCGGGTGACAGGTGTTCGCTGCCGCCCTGCAGGACCTGAGCGGGGCTCAGCACTTCGCGGCTGCGACCGCTTTCGGCGTCGAATTCGTACAGGCGCAGATCGGGCGCTTCCGCTGTGGCACGCAGAAACAGCACCGACTTTCCGTCGGGGGTAGGAACCGCCTTCTGTGGACGACCCAGCTGGAAGCCGCGCGTGCGCGCATGCTGTTCCAGGTAGTTGGGATAGGGACCTGCGGGCTCTGCTGGGCCAAGGACGTTGGTGCCGGGTCGCGGGGCCGCGGCGGGACGAGGGGCGGGGCGGGCTTGCGGACGGGCTGCACCGGCTGGGGCGGGGCGGACTCCGGCTGGGCGAGCTTGAGGAGCCGCAGCCGCAGAGGAGGCCCCCAATGCAGTGGGTGCCCCCAGGGACAGGTAGAGCAGCAGGCTAGCAGAGCGCATAGAGCAGACAGTATCACATCTTCGTGTTACGACCGCCGCACGATCGCTGGTCAAGGCCAGCCCTCGTTCATCCATCAAGGATCGTGAGGTGCGGACATGCCATCAACACAGAGCACGACACAGCTGGGATATCTACAAACGCCCTCGATGGGCCGGCGGAAGGTGGCATGGAACGCCCCCTGCGGTTTGCTGCTGTCCGTCGGATTGGTCGGTGGTTTGGTCAGCGGTCTGGGCTGTGATGGGTCGCGGTTGGACAGTCGGGTGGCATCGCTTCGCGCCGACCTGGACGCCGACTGCCCTCCCGGCAGCGAAGACGGTCCAGGCAGCGGTCGCGGCTTTGTCTGTGAACAGGTTCCGGCCGCCTATGTTGTCCGCGACGCCATGACCGGGGCCTACGGCAACTACGACTTGGCAGAGCGCCAGCGCGACGGCCAAGACATCCGATACATCGTCATCCACACCACCGAGGTGAGCTACGAGGGAACGCTTCGTATCTTTGCCGATCCCTTCCGCTCGGCCTCGGCCCACTACCTGATCCGATCCAGCGATGGACGCGTGACCAAGTTCGTCTCGCCGCGGCACGTGGCCTGGCATGCCGGCAACTGGTACTACAACATGCACTCGATCGGCATCGAGCACGAGGCGTATTCGGCCGAAGGGCATGCCTGGTTCACCGACGATCTGTATGAGTCTTCGGCGGCGCTGGTTCGCTATCTGGCGAAGCGCTACAGCATTCCGCTGGATCGCGAACACATCATCGGGCACGACGAAGTCCCGGGGCTGACGCAGGCCCGGCAGCCTGCGATGCACTGGGATCCCGGACCGTACTGGAACTGGGACCGCTTCATGCGCATGGTCCGCAGCGAAGGCGAAGCGCCCGATCGGCGCGGCGATCGTCTAGGCAGCAGGCCAAGCACTGGGCCGGACACTGGGCCAGACACTGGGCCAGACACCGGGAGCGATGCGACGGTCATCAGCCTGCACCCGGACTACGCCACCAATCAGCCGCCGCTTTCGTATTGCTATCCGGTGCCGGCTGGCTCGCCGCCGGACTGTCGGGCCGTGCCGCCGCGCCCCAGCAACTTCGTGTATCTGCGCGAAAGCCCGTCGGACACCGCACCGCTGATCAAGAATCCCTACTTTCCGACGACGGCGGGCGACCTGATGTACAACTGGGGCAACAAGCTTGGCACTGGACGATATTTCTATCGCGTCGAGCGCAAAGGGGACTGGGACGCCATCTATTTCGGAGGGGAAAAGGCGTGGTTCAAAAACCCCGCGCGCACGATGACCCGAGTGCCGCAGCGAGCCAAGATTGTCATCACACCCAAGACGGGCGGCACGCCGATGCGAACCAGCATCCCGGTCTTTGGCGGTGGCTATCCGGCGGATGCAGCGTACCCGCCACCGACGGTTCCGCAGCGGCTCGAAAAGATCTACGACATGCCGGTCGGTCAGCGCTACGTGGCGCAGGGGCCGGTCACTGCCGACTACTACTGGGCCAAGGTCTACGCCGACACACTCGCCACGTCGTCGCATCGCCTGGTGTTTGACCGCACGCTCTACTATCAGATCTCGTGGAACCATCGCCTGGCGCTGGTGCGAGCCGAAGACGTCGATGTCGTGCCCACGGCTGCTCCGCTGGTTGAGGGGGATGCGCATCTGGCCCCCGACCTGCCGGCGAGCGGGGCAGCCCTTGATTCTCTGCTAGAGCTCCGCGAGCTGCGCTAAGCCCCATCCGCCCCGCAACAGCCTTCGCCCCACAACAGCCTTCGCCCCGCAACAACATCCGTCCCGTAACAACGGCCCGACAACATCTGCCCGATAACGCCGCCGACCAGCAACCCCCGCCTCGAGAGTCTTCGGACATCGGGCGCCTTCATGCGAGCGGATTGAAACCTGTTTTCGCAGCGACCCCCCGTGTGCGATAGTGGTCAACGCTAAAGACTCTGTGTGGTGTTCCCTCCGCTGGGGGGACATCCGCTCTTGCTTCGCTTCGAAGAAGCGCAGCCGACCAAGCTGCCGAAGCGAACCCAATCAACCGACCAGAACGAGGGGCAGGATCATGAACATGTGGAAAGTCTCGACGATTGCGCTGGCGATGGTGTTGACGGTTAGCGTGGGCCGCGATGCGGTTCGCAGTGCCGGTGCCGAAAACCAGCCGCACATGCAGGCGGCTCTCGGCTCGCTGGAAGCCGCTCTGGGCCAGCTTCAGCAGGCAAGCCACGACAAGGGAGGCCACCGGGCCAAGGCCGTGGCGCTGACCAAGGACGCAATCGCCGAAGTGAAGAAGGGCATCGCCTTCGACAACAAGCACTAGCTCGTGCTGGACGAGCTGCCGTTTTCGCGCCGCGCTCGGTAGTCAGCGTAAGGTCAAGCTGACCGCAGGCGCCTCTGCTGTCGATGCCTCGCTCTTCGACTTCGTTTCATCTGTTGAGTGCCGCGTGGTGTTCTGGTTCGGCCGTCCGCGATCGGGCCCGATCGTGACGCGCAACGAAGCACTGGCCTGCGCCCGCGCTTTGACCGGGCCGCGGATGTGCGCATTTCCACCTGACGTCAGACACCTACGCGTCCCGGAACCCCCTTCGCGCTTCTCGTCTCCTGTCCGTAGATCGCGAGGAGCATTCATGATATTCTGACCCCGTGACGAAAGAGCGCGACCTAGAGTGGCGGCTTGTCGCAACCAAGGGGCGAGAAAGCTGTCGCTGGTAGACGGCGGACAATAGCGCCTGGATCGCGCTTTCGCTTGGGGCTTCGGGGGATATCACCAAGGTTGTCGTCACCGCGTCCGACGGTCGCTCTGAGATCGTCGATGGCTATGAGCTGGGTCTGAACGTCGCTCGTCGCTGGCGGAACGACTGGAAGGGCGGGGACTCGCCTCGTTCGAGCAACTCTGGCCCGTGGCTGCCGCCGCTTCCTGGCCGCGCGGTCGAAGGGTATGCCGAGGATCCCACACCGCCCTCTTATCCACCGGATGGCATGCCACAGCGGTCCTCAGTTCCATCGACCAGCGACGCTGCGCGGACCTCGACGCCGCTGTCCCCGACCGGACGGGCACGGTCCTCAGTGCCGTCGGACAGCTCGCTGATCTCGGCCCATCCTGCGCGGCCCGGTGATTCACCGCAGAGCCGGGCGACGCAGTCCCTGCCGCCTGGCAAACCCCAGCCAGGAGCGGGTCCTGTAAGCTCGACCGCGGCCAGTCATTCATCAGATGAGCGCGCTGACAGCCGTGATCGTTCCTGGCCACCGCGCAGCGCACCACCGA
>JAYRFD010000364.1:0-2620 GCA_041908565.1 Polyangia bacterium
CGCAGCGCGGCCGTGCTGCGGCCCCAGCCTTTGGCTGCCCGCTGTTGCGCATGCCGCGTCTCGCCCGAGCGCACGATGGCGGATCCGCGTCGCACATCGGAATCCTAGACATCGAAAAGCGAGACGGACTACCGTGTGAGGCATCGTGTCGAATTTTCGAAATCCCACGGCAGATCCCCCCAGCCGCGATGCAGGCCCTGCACGTCCCATCGAGCCGCCCGCTGCAGTCACATCCCACCCCTTCTTGCGGCGCCAGCTAGATCGATTTTCTCGGCTGACTGCGACGCCGGTCGGGCCGGTGCGCGAGCCGCTGCTGGTCCGCGAGGCCGAGGTGGTCTCGGCGCTGTACCTGGTCGACGCCGACGTGGCCCAGGCGCTGGTCGAGAACTCTCCGGGCGTCGAGCGAGCGCCAGCGCCCTGGGTTCGCGTGCTGCGGCTGCCGTTCACGGGCCAGGCCGTCGTCCTGTTCAGCATGCTGCAGTACAAGCGCGGCACGCTGGATCCCTACTGCGAGATTGCGATTCAAGTGCTCGCCCACATCGAAGGACAAGAGCGACAGCTCGGCCGGGATCTGCTGGCCGCGATGGCGTTCGGCCTGCCGCAGTTTCTATGGCAGGGCCTGGTGTCGATGGATGCCCTGTTCGCCTACGTTCTGGCGCTACCGGTCAGCACCGAGCAGTCTCTGCGCGTCGGACAGGGGCTCTACAACTCGCCCAAGTACTTGAGCCCTATTTCGATGCAGCGCAGCGGGCAAACCGTGACGATCGAGGATGGCAGCGGCGTGGTTATTCGAGTGCCGCCCTGCTCATCGCGATCGCTGCCGATGATGCCGTTCCCGGCCATCGGAACCAATGCCCCGGATGGCGATGGCGTGCTGTCCTGCAAGATCGCGGTGCCTGCAAGCTCGTCCCTTCGTTACTCGCTGAAGGGTCGCTTGGACA
This sequence comes from Polyangia bacterium, assembly GCA_041908565.1. Taxonomy (GTDB): domain Bacteria; phylum Myxococcota_A; class Polyangia; order Palsa-1104; family JAEUJZ01; genus JAEUJZ01. Next base: position 942 of record JAYRFD010000364.1, read on the forward strand.
TCGACGTCTCGCCGTCGGCTGAGACCACGCTGGCCTCGACGATCAAGACGCTTCGCTTGGACGAACAGCCGCCGCGCCTGCTGATGCAGGACGAGTCTTTCACGGTGGCCTTCCTGCCGGCTGCGCATCGGTCTTCCGGGGGCGCGCAGCGCGCCTGACCCTGGGTTCTTCGTCGCGCTCTGGGGCCGTTTGCCGAGAACCCAGCCGTTGAGCTTCTTTTGAGCGGGGCTAGGCGGGCTTGGGGTCTTTTGGCTTCGACGGGTCTTTTGGCTTCGACGGGTCTTTTGGCTTCGACGGGTCTTCGGGGCCTTCTGGGCCTTCGGGGCCTGCGGGGCCTTCTGGGCCTTCTGGGCCTTCTGGGCCTTCTGGGCCTTCGGGGCCTTGGGGATCTGGCAGGCCGGCGCGGCGGCGGGCGGTGGGCTCGATGCGCTCGGCCAGATCGCGGCGGCCGGCCAGCAGGTACAGGCCATAAAACGCCGAGGTCACGCCCTGGTACACGTTCTGCCACTGCTCGGCGGCCTGGGTCTTGGCTTCCTGCGTAAGCTGTGCCTCGCGGGTCTCGCGCTGGACATCGGAAAGGGCGCTGGCCAGGTGGCTTGCGTGCTCGTCTAGCTCGTCGGCGAGGTCGGTGGCTTTCAGCAAAAGCCCGCGGCGCAGGGGCTTGTCGCGGATGGGGTTTTCGCGAAGCTGCTTGACGACGCTTCTGGCCCGCACCACAAGCTGCGCCGGCTGGGCCGGCAGCGCATCGGCCAGGCCATAGGCCCGCGCCGTCGCCGGGCCATACAGCGCCGTCACGGTGTCGCGCTGCTGCAGCAGCGCTGCGGTCAGCTCAGCCTGTGCCGAATCGCGCCGCTGCCGCGGGGCTTCGTCGTCCAAAAGCTCGGAGGCATGCGCGAGATCGGCCCGCTCGACCTCGGCCGCTGCTCGGTCCAGCACCGCGCCCAGCGCATCCAGAAACTGCACCGTCAGATCCGGCTTGGCCGGCCCCTTGGGGAACAGCACCGGGTGCAGAAACGCTGCGATCTCGCCGCCGTGCACCGTTGCCGAGCTGGTTACGGTGGCGCTGACCAAGAGCCGATTCGCCGCCATCTTCGAGAGCTTGGAATTCCTGGACATCGGGGTCTCCTTGTCGCCTTGTCTGGGTGAACCACCGTAGTCACTCGCCCCGGTCCTGACAAGCGGCCGTTGCGGGGTGCGCCTGCCGGGGGACAGCGCCGGAACGCCTGCTGCACAGGGCCGTGCGCGTCCCCACCCGCTTGGATCGCTGCCAGCCGCGGCAACCACGCGTTCCTTGGGGATCCGGGGGGCCTTCGCGCGGCAAAGGGAGCGTCCCGGCCGCGCGGGATCGGTCGCTGCACGTTGAAACAGGCGTCCCAGCCGCGCGGGATCGGTCGCTGCACGTTGAAACAGGCGTCCCAGCCGCGCCGGATCGGTCGCTGCACGTTGAAACAGGCGTCCCAGCCACGCCGGATCGGTCACTGCACGTTGAAACAGGCGTCCCAGCCGCGCCGGATCGGTCGCTGCACGTTGAAACAGGCGTTCCGGCCATGCCGGATCGGTCGCTGCACGTTGAAACAGGCGTTCCGGCCATGCCGGATCGGTCGCTGCATGTTGAAACAGGCGTTCCGGGGGCACCGGCGCACGATCTTCAAACGGGCAAGGGCGTTCCGGTGGGCACC
>JAYRFD010000365.1:0-3243 GCA_041908565.1 Polyangia bacterium
CACTCGCCCTCTTCATGCAAGAGGCTCGCGAGCAAGAGATACCCTTCATCGTCGGAAGGATTCCGCTGTAACCCGCGCGCCAGGCTAGCGCGAGCAGCGGCGAAGTCTGCCCCGGCTGCCAGTTGCTGCGTCAGGCTGTGTCGCGCCGCTAGGCCCAGCACACGTCCCAGGATCAGGTGCCCATCGGGCCAGTCCTCTTGCATCGAAATCGCACGCTGTGCGAGCAAGCGAGCTTCCCGCAGAGAGGCGGTGGGGTCGCGGTCTTGCGCCAGATCAGGTCCCTGCAGCATGCCGCTCGGCGGCTGTGCCGTGTAGGGCCGAGGGGGCCAGCAGCTTGAACAGCACGGGGAAGGCAATCGACAGCATGATGCCAACCAGCACCAGGCTGGCCTGCGTCGATGCGGAGACCAGATCGAGCGTTCGCCCGATTGCCGCGATGGCGACCACCAAGGTCAGCGGAGCAGACAGCAGACAGCCGGTTGCCAGGCGTTCACGCAGGCCGAAACCAACGGGCGCGATCAAAAGCGCAGGGACCAGCTTGCACAGGCCCGCTGTGCCCACCAACACTGCGGCTTGCAGCACGGCACTGCGATCCAAAGCCGAGGCATCGAAGCGAACACCGACGACAACAAAGAAAATGGGAATGAACAGCCCGTTGCCAAGTGCCGCAATCTTGCCTTCCAGCACATCTTTCTGACGCAAGACAATGGCGACCAGCATGCCGCCCAGGAATGCCCCCAAGATGGGCTCGACTCCGGCCAGGGCCGAGATGGCGACGAAGGTCAGCATGATCAGAAGACCGACGCGAACGCCAAGCTCGGCCACGTCATGGTGCTGGATAAGCCGATGGAATCTCTCGGGAAACCACCAGACCAAGGCGCGCACAAAGCGGATGACCAGGGCACACACAAACAGCAGCCCGACGATCTTGCCGATGCGCACGGCGGTGTGAAGCGACAAGCCGCCGTGATGGGCAAGCTCTACACCGGTGACGGCCAGGATGACGAAGAACTCACCAATCGATGCAGTCAGCATGATGTGGCGTCCCAGTCGCTGGCCGGCGTGACCGGTCTCTTTGAGCGTCGCCAAGGGCAGTCCAACCGCGATGGCAGAAACGACCAGCGCGGACACCGGACCAAGCCGCAGCAGACGAGCCGCCAGCGTCGTGCAAACGGCCACACCCACGATCACAAGCAGCGGTCGTAGCAAGGACCGCAGCCCAGCGCTTCGAATGGAGTCGAAGTCGATCTCCATCCCGGCCATAAACATCAGGACCAGAAAGCCAAAGTGGGCCAGGAAGCCAACCATGGCGGTGTCCTGCAGAACGCCGAAGCCAGCGGGCCCCAAGACGATGCCGGCCAAGATCAGAAGAACAGCGGTTGGAATGCGCAGCCGGATCGCCGCGACCGGGCCCAGCACTGCTACCGCGAGCAAGATCAGTAGCGACTGCAGCACTGGTTCGCCGTGCGGCATCAGCCTTTGACTCCCGCGGACCGCGTATAGACCAAGCACGAACACGATGCAGACAGCATGCGCAGCGCGACATCGGGCGATGTGAAGCTATCGCGCGTTGTTTGGCGTCGAGCCACGACACAAAGATCGTCTTTGAGAAGCATGCGATGAAGCTCGCGTACGGGGTTTCCTTCCAGCTGGACTTCCTCGACCCGCAGCCCGTACAGCTGACTCCGTCGAATGATCTCTTTCACGAAGCGTTCGTCCTGCTTGTCGGGCGCTTCCAAAAAGGTAGGAAGCGCCACGCGCACCAAGCAGAACGGCAGCTGCAGCATGCGCGAAAGGTCGATGGCAGCGTCGGCCAGGGGCAAGTCCGTGATGCCGGGCTGCAGCGGCAGCACGATGCGCGCGTAGCTCGGCCTGCCGCTTGCGAAAAGCACCGGGCAAGCCACTTCGTTGCACAAAAGACCCGCCAGACCGGGACGACCCAAAAGGCGATCGAACACGCCTCGCCGTGGCTTGGCCGTGACAAGGACACCGGGTCGCACCTGTCGAATCTGCGCCCGATGCTGCACGAAGTTGTCTCCTTCCAGGGGGAGATCTTCCAGCGAGCGTGTCAGATGACGCGGTGACTGCACCGACGCAGCGACAGGCTGAACTTCAACGGTCTTCTGATCATGCTTTAGGCCAACGCCCAAACGAACGCAGGCCTGCGCCCGCGTGCGATGCAGTAGCTGCAGCGCTTCGCCATCAACGGCCGCGACATCGCGCGTGCTGGCCGGCAGATACGCCAGGATCGTGTTGCCGTGACGCAGCGGAAACTGTGGAACGCCAATTCGTAGCTGCTCTGCGACGTGCGAAAGGATGTCGGGCTCGCCGATCAACAGCACGCGGTCTTCGGCCGCGATGGCGGTCTCTCCAGTTGGAATCACCAGATCGCCGTGGCGATAGATCGCGGCGATGCGCCAGCCTTCGGCTTGTAGCTGCGACAGCGGCACCCCAATCGCTGGAGAGCTGGGCAGCACGACAAACTCGATGATCTCGCCGCGCCCGTGCCCAACGGCCGATGCCACGACGAGGCCGTCATAGCGCAGGGCCTGCTCGACCATGTTGCCCAGGATCTGTGCGCGGACGATGGCGCGAACGCCGAGCGCTTCATACTCTGCCGCGCGGGCCGGATCGTGGACGATGCCAACGATCGGGTTGAACTGCAGATCGTGCGCCACGCGACAGATTTCCAGGTTTCTTCGGTCATCGCCGGTCGCCGCCACCAGGGCAACCGCTTGCCGCAGATCACCGCGCGCTTCTTCCAGGACAAAGCGCGATGTGGCATCCCCTTGCTTCTTGCTGACGGCATGGCCGCCCTTGCTGGACGTCGCTGGATCCTTGGCGTCCGCCGCGTTGACCACCAGTTCATCAAGTGCGGACTGCGACGTATCGAGCACCTGCACCGGTGCCAAGTACAGCACGCGATCGAGAATCGACTCGATCATTCGGCTGGCCCCAGCAAAGACGATGCGGTCAAGCATGAGCATAGTGTACCCAGATGGGCATGCTGAACGGTCCGCAAACCGACGAGGCGGATGCACGTGCGCGCACGGCTACACAGGGTCCTCTGGCGGGCCGCTCGACGCAGAAGCAATTTCCTCTCGGGTCTCTGGTCTGCCCACCCTTCGCAGCAAGATCGGCAGCGCCAGCAGCATCAGCAGCGTCGATGACAAGATGCCGCCGATGACGACGGTGGCCAGCGGGCGCTGCACTTCGGCCCCCGCGCGGGTCGAGATCGCCATC
>JAYRFD010000366.1:0-2580 GCA_041908565.1 Polyangia bacterium
GACTTCCGTCGTAGTGCAGGATGCGTCCACCGTCGCCAACTGCCCAGACATCGGACGCGCCACTGCCCCAGATGGCGCGCAAGGTCTCGACAATTCCCGATGAAACGGCACTGGCCGACGCGCCGTTCCAAGCCAAAAGCAGGCCCCCATCGCCGACCATCCACAGCGCACTTGGACCGGCGCCCCACACCGCGCGCAGCGTTCGGCCCGACGCCGCTGGTTGCGCACCCACCGTCCAGTTTGTTCCATTCCAGCGAGCCACCGTGCCCGCGTTGCCCACCGCGACCACGCTGCCGCTGCCCGCCCACACGCCATACAAGTCCGCAGTCACCCCCGCCGCCGGCACCACCACCTGCGTGCCATCCCACTTCAGGATGCCCACCCAAGTTCACTGCGTAGCGACGAGGCTGAGCTTCTTTCTCTGGCGGACAGGCGAAGGAGAGCGCGAGCGCGCGAAGGATGTTTTCGGACGAGATGCGGCGGTCGGAGGCCGGGCGCGATCGAGCGCATAGCTGGAACTGCAAACCAAGCGATCCGCATAACCTTCCGCGCGGTCGCAGGGGGTGCGGAGCCATCCATGAAGCAGAAAGAGGGCGCGCTGCGTCGCCATGCGGACAGGAACTGGCTACGCGTCGGGGGGCGCAGTTGACCGATTGGTCAATAGCGTGATGGTGGCCCGCGTGCCGCCGCCCAGGTTGGGGGCAAGCTGCACGTGTCCGCCCAGAGCGGCGACAAATTCACTGACCAGCGCGAGGCCCAGGCCAAAGCCCGCTGTGCTGCCGCGGTGGCTGTCGCCGCGATAGAAGCGCTCGAAGACGCGCGGCGCAGCATCGGGGGGAAGGCCGGGCCCACGGTCCGTAATGGTGATGACGATGGCGTGATCGTGCCGGGCTGCGCGCACCCAGATCTGGCTGGCCGGCGGCGAAAACTTGCAGGCGTTGTCCAAGAGGTTCGCACGGGCTCGTCCCAGCAGCAGCTTGTCGGGGCACAGCTGCAACGACGGTGGACAGTCGAGGCACAGCTGAATATCACGCTCGCTGGCGATGCCTTCGTACAGGCTTGCGACCTCCTGCAAAAGCGGCTGCAACGCCACGGCCTGCGGATTCACAGGCAGCTCACCCGCGTCAGATCGCGCCAGCAAGAGCAGTGCATCAACCAGCCGTTTGAGCTGATCGAGTTCTTCCAGCGTGTCCTCGATCACGCAGCGCAGCGCGGCTGCATCGCGCGGCCTGCGCAGCGTGATCTCTAGCTGGCTGATCAGGGTTGCAAGCGGCGTGCGTAGCTCGTGCGCGGCGTCCTGCGTGAAGCGGCGCAGGCCCGACACCGCACGATCGACGCGCGACAGCATGTGATTCAGGGCGGTGACCAGCCGCTGGATCTCAAGATCATCGGCGTCGCTCACAGGAATGCGCTGATTCAGTCGCTCGGGATCCAGCTGGGACGCCGCGCGCACGATCTCGGACAGCGCGCGGATGCTGCGACGGGTCGTCCATGCGCTGCCCAGCGCGGCCAGCCCACCCGCCATCGGAATGCCCACGGCAAGCGCCACGCCAAGCAAGCGGCGAACCTGCGCCAGCTCGCGATCTTTTTCGGCTTGCGGCTCGCTCTCGGTCGCTTCGACGATCTCGGCCGCGACGTAGACCACGCCCGCGAAGGCGACCAGCGCAGCTGCGATCAGCGCCGCAAAAAAGCAGGTCAGCCGCCCCCGCAGGGACCGCAAACTAGTCGGCAGCAGGCGCAAGATAGCCAACGCCGCGGATGGTCTGAATCGCGCTGCCAGCGCCCACCTGTTCCAGCTTTCGGCGAAGCTGGGCGACGTGGACATCGACGACGTTGGTCCCCGGATCGAAGGTGTATCCCCACACGCTCTTTAGCAGCATGGCGCGCGTGACGACCTGGCCTGCGTGGCGCAGCAGCATCGACAGGATCGCGAACTGTTTAGGCGTCAGATCAACCGGAGCACCCGCCATGCGCACGCGATGCGCAGACAGACAGACTTCCAGCGGACCGCGCACCAGCACATCGCCATGTCGCGCACCGCCTCGGCGAACCAGCGCGTGCAGCCTGGCCAGGAGCTCGGCAAAGGCGAACGGCTTGGCCAGATAATCGTCGGCGCCATCCAGAAGACCACGCACGCGATCGGCAACGGCATCGCGAGCCGACAGCACCAAGATCGGCGTTTGCACACCCGCGCCGCGCGCTGCCGACAGCACAGAAAAGCCATCCTGTTTTGGCAGGTTGATGTCCAAAATGCAGACATCGAAGGGCGTCTGGTTCAGCGCCATCAGCGCAGCCTCTCCGTCGGAAGCGACCTCGACCTGCAAGCCTTCCTCGGCCAGACCGGCGGACAGTGCTCGCAGCAAGCGCGGATCGTCTTCGACCAAAAGGATAAGCACAACGGACACCTACCAAGTGGCGGTTGCAATCGCAAGACGCCAGCGCGCCGACCAGGCATCTCGTTCGATCTGATGCAGGGCACGCTGAGCTGCGAACAGGTCACGCGCGGTCTGCACGACATCCTGAAGCGACGCGATTCCCTCAGCGTATTGCGTGCGCACGGTGACCAGGGCGCGCTCGCGC
>JAYRFD010000367.1:0-5771 GCA_041908565.1 Polyangia bacterium
AGCTGGCGTCCTATATCCAGCGCTTGGGCGATCTGGAAAAGCTGTGTCAGACGCACCCTGGCGTCGAAAAGGCCTATGCCATCCAAGCCGGTCGCGAGCTGCGCGTCTTTGTCGAAAACGATCGCATCGCCGACGATGGAACGACGCTTCTGGCCCGCGATCTGGCCAAGAAGATCGAAGAAGAGGCCGCCTATCCAGGCCAGGTGCGGGTCTGCGTCGTGCGCGAGACTCGCTCGACCGACTATGCCCGCTAGTCGTCGCTTGTCGCCGGTCGTCATCGGGCCTTGTCGCGCCGTCCGTCCTTGTCGTCCAGGCCGTCCTTGTCGTCTAGGCCGTCCAAGAATGATCGCGAAAGGGTGCGCCCGATGATCCACCTGCTTTTGCGCGACAGCGTGCGCGATCAGGTGATGCCGACGGCGCGGGCCAAGCTGCGTCGCCGTCTGCAGCGCGCGCTGACCGCGGCCGGCTGGCCCGATGCGCAGGTCTGCCTGACGCTCAGCGACAATGCCGAGCTGCACGCGCTAAATCGCGAGTACGCCGACGAAGACCACGCCACCGACGTGCTGTCCTTTTCGCAGCTGGAAGCCAAGTCGCCGCTGCGGGTGCCGCGCGGGGTGCCGGTGCTGCTGGGCGACATCGTGATCTCGGTCCCCATCGCACGGCAGCAGGCCCAGGCCCAGGCCCACGATCTGGATGCAGAGCTGTTGCATCTGTCTGTGCACGGGCTCTGCCATCTTCTGGGATATGATCACGCGACGCTCGACGAAGAACGGATCATGTTCGGGTACGAAGCGGTGCTGCGGGCGGAAGCGATCGCCCGCCGTCCGACGCGCCGCTGTCCACTGCCTGCGATGCCGCGTCCGGCTCGATCCATGCGATCGATCGGATCGAAAGATGCGACGCGATCGACCCAGGCGACCCGATCCAATCGTTCAGCCCGTTCGACCGACAGCCAAGGAAGGTAGGCAACGCGATCATGGCCCCGTGGAGCTTCGCCATCGTCTCGGATGTTCACGTCTACAGCAGCGCGAATGTGCCCTCGGCATTTCCGCACGTCGTCAGCGAGCTTTGCGCGGCCCAGCCTCGCTTCGTCGTGGTGGCGGGCGATGCGACGGTTGGCAATCCCGGCGACGGCGTGGGCCCCGATCGGGTCACGGCCTGGTGGACCGCGTTTCACGCCGCGCTGGCTCCGTTGCGCGAAGCGGGCATTCCAGTGCTGCCGATCGCCGGCAACCATGACTACTACACCGACGCGCACCGGGCGGGCTACGCGGCCGCTTGGGGCGATGTCGCAAATGAGGCCGCGGCCGTGGGCCTGGGCACCGTGCAGGGTCAGCCGCCGCTTTCGTACTGGCTGCGCATCGACGACGCCTTCCTGCTGATGCTGCATGTCGTCGATCAGAAGCTCGATCCCGCCGTCGCGGCGTTTGCCCAGGACGCGCTGTCGCGCGAAGAAGCGACCACGGCAGCCGTTCGCTTGTGCTGCGGCCACGTGCCCTTGGTGTCGATGATGGGCAAGACCAGCGAGACCTTCCGCGATCAGCTGGGCGGTCTGCTCGCACGCGGCGGCGTGGCCGCCTATTTTTCCGGTCACGAGCACTTGGTCTGGGATCAGGCGCTGCGCTTTGCCGACGGCGAAGTCCGCCAGATCCACGTCGGCACGGCCAGCGGCACCTATCACTATCCGCTGAACTCCGCGACCTATGCCGAGCACTGCCGCGACGGAAAAGGGGCGCTGCCCTATTCAGGCCAGACGTTCCGGCTTTTGCCTGGCACGCGACAGCAGGCCGACAAAGTGACGCTGGCCCTGGTCGATGTCGATGGGGGCGCGTACGAGGTCCGTCACATGGCCCTGCGCAACGACAAGCTGGTTCCTTTCGGCGAGCCGTAGTTCGCAGGCCTGATTCAGCGCGTGCAAGCGGCGCGTGCAAGCCGGCGCGTTCGATTCGACGCGTTCGATTCGACGCGTTCGATTCGACGCGTTCGATTCGACGCGTTCGATTCAGCGCGCGTGGGTCCGCAGGTCCGAATTGGCGTGTGCGGGCCGTGCTGCGCTATTCGTCTTTGGCGATCCGGAAGTGACGACCGCTGATCGAAACGCCGCTGCGCTGGCAGACATAGACCATGTACTGCCGGCCTGGAGCATCCAAGCGACGATAGGCTTCGTCGGCGAGCTTGGTGTCCTTTAGCTGGCACGCGGCAGAGCCCATGATGCGGACCGCGCGGACGTTGGGCTTGCCCTTGCGGTCGACGCGCTTGGCGGTCGCGATCGCGCCGGCATAGTCGCCGTTGACGTACTGCGTCTGCGCATAGCTCAGCACGCTGTCGATGTCGTCGGCGTCGAAGACTGGGGCTGGGGCTGGCTCTTCTTCCATGCTGGGGCACGGGGTGGCCACCACCGTTCGTTGCACAACGACGCGGGTCAGGGGCACGTGATCGACGGCGGCGCGCCGCTCGCAGGAACGGAAGCCGGTCTTGTGAAAGGCCAGCCCGCCCAGGAACAGACCAAACGTGACACCGGCAACTGCAGCTAAGAGTGGTTTGTTCATACTCTCAGCCTATCTGGGTCGTTCTCGTCGGAAAAGAGCCCTCACGTATGTGCCCGTGACGCCTGCATTTGTTCGCACACGCAGACCGGCAGGCCCTGCCGCGCGGCGCGCTTGCATTCGCTGCGTTCTGGATATACTGCGCGCATGTCTGCCGGACTTCTGGGTCGATTTCTCGTCGCTGCGGTCGCGATTTGCACCGTGTCTGCAGGGCTGTGCATAAGGGCACAGGCGCAGCCCAAGGTCTGCGGCAATCAGCCGGCCTTGGGTAGCTGGGCCCTGGCCAGCTGCCCGGTTCTGCGCGACGACGACGGCGATGGCATCTATGCGGTGACGCTTTCGATCAGCGACACGGCGCTTCTGGAATACAAAGTCCTGCCCACCGGGATGTGGGACGGCACGACCGAGATTCGCGCCAGTGGAACCTGCCCGGCCGACGGCGGATCGAAGCGCAACGACACGCAGAACATCCAGATCGTGCGGCCCGATTCGCAGAAGCCAGCCACGTTTTACTTGGACACGCGAAGCCTTAGCGATCCCAGCTATTCACCGGCCCCCGGCGGTCGATCGGCGGGCGATTCGCTGATGATGGAGGCTCCGGCTGGAAGCTGTCCGCGCTGGTATGCCGTCGGAGACTTTCAGAACCTGCCGGGACCCAATGCGACGGCCGTGCCGCTGCTGTCGCTGCGTCCCGGCGTGTGGGTGGGCCGGACGACGGCCGCCAAGGCGCTTGCGACCGGCTGGCGCTGGAAGGTCGCGGAACAGTCGGCGGGGGTGGCGCGCGAGTACGGCCCAGGCGGCTGGGCCTATGCCCCGTGCGAAGCCAACCCAGCGACGGTGGCAACCGCTGCATCGGTCGGAGATTCCATCTACTTCCTGTTCCATGCCCACGGCGGACGCCTGCAGACCGTGGTGTCGGCGACGCCGCTGGACGGCTTTTCGACCGATGGCTCTCCAAGCTGCCAGCCGCCCGTCGATATGGGCGCGCCGGTCGACATGGCCGGCCCGGCAAGCGATGCGGCGACTGGGCCGTCGCAAAGCGATGCGGGCGCCGATGGCGGCCTTCTGCGCAGACCCGGCATTCACTGCGAATGTCAGCTGGGTCGGGGTCCCGCGCGCCCGGCAAGTGCCCAGGTCGCGATCGTCGCGTTCGCCGGGCTGTGCCTGGCCATCCGTCGGCGACGTCGATCCAGCCGCCAGACCGCACGCTGAAGCGCTCAAACGACGGCGCGCTGCAGCGTCCGAAAGACCGCGCGCTGCAGCGTCCGAAAGACCGCGCGCTGAAGCGCTCCAATGACCGCGCGCTAGACCGACCGCCAGACGGCACGCGTGGGACGTGCCCGATGTTCCCAGGCTGCTTTGCAAGCGGGCTGGCCCGACGAGGCTTTACACTGGCCTGCTTCCTGTGTCATCGCTTGTGCATGTCGTCTTGTCGTTCGATGGGTGGCCTTGTGAATGCGGCATCGGGGACAATTTCGCTGTGGGCCTTGGGCGGCCTGCTTTCGTGTTCGAATGCGCCCAACAAGCCAGCCGGTCCGTCGGGGCTGGAGATGGTCCCGCCGCAGCCGACCCAGGGACCGGCGCTGCACGTGACGGTGCGCAGCAGCGATGGGCTGGATCTCTTGCCGTCGCGGCTAATCATCGCGCCGGTGGCTCCAACCCCTTCGCCGGGTCTGCACAACGACGGCGCCACCGCCCGCATGCTGGCCCCCAACGTCCTTGGAATCACCGACGGAGCCATCCTGGTCACCGGCGAAGGCACGCTGCCGATTCCAGCCGGCACCTACGACGTCATCGCCGTGCAAGGGCCGGAATACGAACAGGCAAAGGGGCGCCTGACGATCGCCGGCAAGGACATCGTGCCGTGGTCGGTGGTCCTGCAGCACAGCGTGCGCACCGACGGCTGGCTGGCCGCCGACATGCACATTCACACCAGCCAAAGCTTCGATTCGAAGCTGGCGCCGGCCCATCGCGTGATCTCGGAAGTGGCGGCGGGCGTCGAGGTGATCGTCCCCACCGAGCACATCTGGCACAACGATCTGCAGCAGTACGTCGACGTGCTGGGCTACAGCAGCCGCGCGATCTCCATCCCCGGGTCCGAGTACGGCTTTCAATACGGCCACCTGGGCGTGTACCCCGTCGAGGTCGATCGCAAAGGGGCGCTGTGGGGTGCTCCCGAATGGCAGGTCTGGGAAAACTGGCGCAACCTGACCGGCGAGATCGTCTTTCCGCTGATCCACTCGATGCCTGGGCAGCCCGTCGCCATCATCAACCACCCGCGACTGCCGCCGGACCTGGGCTACTTCATCAACATCGGCTGGCCGCGCTATCCCGGCGAGCCGCTGAGCACCGCGCCGCTGTTCGATGGGCTTGAGGTGATCAACGGCTACGACCAGATTCCGCAGTCGCTGCAGACGCTTTTGCGCGACTGGTTCTTCTTCTTGAGCCAAGGCCTGCGCACCGTCGCGCTGGGCAACAGCGACACGCACCGCATGGACTGGCTGTCGTCGGGATATCCGCGCACCTGGCTGAAGCTGGCCACCGACGTGCCGCAGTACGTGCTGCCGGGCGATCTGCGCGACGCGCTTTTGGGCAATCGCGCCATCGCATCGAACGGTCCCTGGCTGCACATGCAGGTCGATGGAGCCGACATCGGATCGACGGTGCAGCCGCAGGGCGGCAGCGTGCAGGTCAAGATCACGGCCGACGCTGCCACCTGGATCGATCTGACCAAGGTTCAGCTGTATCACAACGGATCGCTGATCAAAGAATGGGCGGTGCCGGGCCGGTCCCACCCCGCGCTGTCGGTCGAGACCTCGGTGCCAGTTAGCGGCGATGGCTGGCTGGTGGCGATGGCCGTCGGCGATCAGCCGCTGCCGGCTGCGGTCATTGGGCAGGTGCTGGGCGGTAAGGTCCGGCCGTTTGCGCTGACCAACGCCATTCGCATCGACGCCGACGGCGACGGCAAGGTGCAGCCGCCTCCGCTGACCAGCGAGCCGCGCCCCTTTGGGCTGACCGCGACCACGCTGGCCGAAGAGCCTCTGCCGCAAAGCCCGCCTTTGCCTTTACACGTGCCGCTGGACTGCGAGCCCGACGCGTACCTGGACTGGCTGCAGCGCAACCGCATCCTGCCGTAGTACATTCGAGACATGAGTGCCTCTCGGCTGGAAGTCGCAGCGACGAACTCGGATGCTCCCCAGGCGCGGGCCCGCGTCGCGCTGATCC
>JAYRFD010000368.1:0-4614 GCA_041908565.1 Polyangia bacterium
ATGCGCTGGCAGCCGATCTCAGCGAGCAGTTTGGGCAGGCCGGCGGTGTCGCTGGCGTTTCCATTCATGCCCCAGCGGCCATCCTTTTTGCGGTGCGGGAAGACAACCCCCTCGGGGGTCTTGGGGCAGTCTTTGGCCCACGCCGCGAGTAGAGGCCCGAGCGCAGAGGGCATGGGCAGGTGGCGAGCCTTGCCCGACTTGGGTGTACCGGCGTAGCTGCGAGCGACGGTGAGCCTTCGGCGATCGACGTCGAGGTCACGCCAGCGCAGGCCCCATAGCTCGCCTTTGCGTAGGCCGCAGTGCAGCGCCACTACAATAGATAGATAGAGGATGCGCGCGGCGACCCCGCCGGTCGATGCCTTCTCTGCGGCGGTCTCCAAGAGCCGCGTCGCCTCCTCTTGGCTCAAGAACTCGATCAGATCGGTCGCGCCGGGCTTCTCGATGCCACGGACCGGATTTTCTGGCACCAGGCCTTGTGACTTGGCCCAGCCATAGGCGGTGCTAAGCATGGCCAGCGACAGGCGCAGGCTATTGGGCGCATGCGTCTTCGCCATCGCGTCGCGCAGCCGGACGACGTCGGTGGGCTTGATCGCGTCGGCGGGGCGATCGCCGATCACAGCCAGAGCGCGACGCAGCGCAGCCCGAGCGATCAGGCGATACTTCTCAATGTCTTTGATTCGCGGCCGGCGGTACTCGGTAAGAAAGCGCGCGACCAGCTCTGACACCGTCGGAGCAGGGGGCGCCGGTTCGGGAATGCCGATCTGGCCGCGGGCGATGCGCGCCTCGACCTCGATCAAATACCTTCGCGCCAGGGCCTGCGTCGGCTGGTGGGACGCCCGCATCTTGCGTTTTCCGTCGGCGTCTCGATAGCGCACATACCAGCCGATGAAGCGATCAGCCCGCTGCAGGCGCACGACCTCACCCATCTGAAGATCCCCCCGAGGCGATCGTACTACGCGCCGTTATCCTTCTGTTATCCCTCTCCTCGAGAAAAATGGCCGTCGCTGGGGATTCGGCAGAGGGGCGGGGCGGAGAGAGCACCGTCGGAAGTGTGCGATTTCGCTGAACTATTGGAGACGGCGATTTGGAACTGGCAGTTTTCTGCGGTGATCTTCTTGGCGCTGCTGCCGGCGGCCTTTGGGCTGAGCATGTTGCTGCGCAAGGTCAGTCGTCGATCGCGGCGGGCTCGGCGGCGACAGGCGGAAAACTTCACCGCGCTTGAGCAGATCGCAAGCGGCATCAAGGTGATCAAAGCGATGGGCTCGGCTGCGGCAGAGCGAGCGCGCTACGAGCGCACGAACAGCGCCTTGTACGCAGCAAAGATGAAGATCGCGCTGGCCCGCGCCGAGAGTGATGCCCTGGTTGGTGGATTGTCGTTTGCGCTGATCGGGGTCGTCGTGTTGGGCAGTGCCGCCGCGATCGCTCACACGCGAATGGATAGCTCGAGCGTCCTGACCTTCATTACGGCGCTTATTCGCTTGACGACACTCATGAAGACGGGGACCAAGGCCTACGGCGAGATTCAAGAAAATCTGCCGGCGGCGGCTCGTCTGTTCGCGGTCCTGAACCAAGAGAGCCGCATCACCGATCGCCCCGGCGCTCCGCCGTGTCCGCGACCGCAGAAAGAGATCCGCTTGCACAATGTTCGCTTCGGCTATGGCGTCGGCGCTGAAGTGTTGCGCGGCGTCAACCTGACGCTGCCAGTTGGCAAAGTCATCGCCTTGGTCGGCGAGTCTGGTTCTGGAAAGTCGACGCTGATCGACCTGCTGCTGCGCTTCCGTGATGTGACCAGCGGCAGTATCACCATCGACGGCACCGACATCCGCACGGTGCAGCAGGCCAGCTTGGTGCAGCACTGCGCGTTGGTTTCGCAGGATCTCTTCCTGTTTAACGACACCATCGAAAACAACATCCGCTATGGCCGGCCAGAGGCGACCCGAGCGGAAGTAGAAGAGGCGGCCCGCCGCGCGCACATCCACGAAACGATCCTCAAGCTGCCGGGCGGGCAGGGCTATCAGACAGTCGTGGGAGATCGTGGCGATCGCTTGTCCGGCGGGCAGCGCCAGCGCATTGCCATCGCTCGGGCCCTGCTGCGAAACGCGCCGATTCTGCTCTTGGATGAACCGACAAGCGCGCTGGATGCAGACAGCGAACACCACGTGCAAGCCGCTTTGCGAGAGCTAATGCGCGGCCGCACGTGCCTGGTGATCGCGCATCGCCTGAGCACCGTGCAGCACGCCGACTGCATTCACGTCCTGAGCCGCGAGACCGGCGGTGTCGTCGAGACCGGTACACACCAACAGCTGCTTGAGCGCGGTGGCGAGTACGCTCGCTTGGTGCAGATGCAGCAGCTTGGCTGATCACACTGCGATCGTTTGGCGGCCGCGCTGCCGATGCGGGAAGGCATCCAGCGGTCCGTCGTGGCCACTATTTGCTTGACGCTGCCGTGGCCGACCGCGCAATATCACAGTCTCTGAGTGGTTGAAGGCTGCGATTCTCGTCGTTGAGTTCGCTCTGGAATAGCTGCGCATCGTGAAACAAAAGCAGAGTGAACACGCCCCTGGATGACCGCCGGAAGTACCAACCCGCGACCGCCTAGAAGACTGAATTCCGACCGACCCCTGACAGATAGAGAGCCGCACCCTGTGCGGCTCTGAGCTGTGGCAAACGACGCAGACGCGATGCTTCTTCACCTGTCCCCTTCGGAGCCAAAAGTGGCTCCGCCCTCTTGCTGCCCCCGGTTCGCACCGACTCTTGCGACCGGACTCCGCAGCGCATTTCAGACGAAGCTCTGCCGACCGAATTCGCCCTTTGGCAGAGTGGCCACGCACCGGCACAACCGTTTGACTGCCGGTCCCTGCAACTGAGGAACGTACGATGACCATGAAGCTGTATGTTGGCAACCTGCCCTATAACACCTCCAGTGCCGAACTTGAGCGGCTCTTCACCCCCTACGGTGCGGTGACCAGTGCGCAGGTGATCGAGGACCGCCTGACCGGCAAGAGCAAGGGCTTCGGCTTTGTCGAAATGACCACCCCCGACGATGGCCAGAAGGCGATCGCGGCGCTCAACGGCAAGCAGTTTGAGGGTCGCACGCTGACGGTGAACGAAGCCCGTCCCCGCGAGGATCGCGGTGGTGGTGGCGGCGGTGGCCGTGGCTTCGGCGGTGGCGGTGGGGACCGTGACTTCGGCGGCGGCGGCCGTGGCGGCCGTGGCGGCCGTGGTGGTGGCGGCGGTGGTCGTGGTGGCTTCGGCGGCGGTGGCCGCGGCGGCGATCGCTACTAGCCAATCACCTCGCGAGCAGTCTGCGCAGGCTGGCTCTTGTTGAGTCGCCTGCGCTTTTCATTTTGAGCGACTGCTCGCTACTTTCCCCGTCCTTCCACGATAAAGCACACGCTGGTACTAGCGCTGCCCCCGATGTTCAGGGTGGCGACACGACGAGCGTGTGCGACCTGCATTTCTCCCGCTTGTCCGCGCACCTGTCGCACGGCATCCAGCAGCATGCGAACGCCCGTTGCTCCGACGGGGTGGCCGCCCCCTAGCAGGCCACCGCTGGGGTTTACCGGCGTGCGTCCGCCCCACAGAACACGTCCGTCTTCGATCGCTTGCATCGGCCAGCCCGGTGGCCCAAAGCCGAAGTGATCGAGGATCATGTACTCCATCACCGTGAAGCAGTCGTGGCACTCGATGGCGTCCAGATCATCGACGCCGCGCAGGCCGGCTCGCGCGAAGGCATCGGTGATGGTGCCGCGCACGTGCGGGAACATGTACGGCTCGTTCGCGCTGTCCTGCAACTTGCCGGTCAGACGCATGCGCGCAGTGCGATGCCCAAAGCCACTGATGCGGGGCAGCGCATCCAGCGGCAGACCTCGCTTGCGTGCAAACGGAGCCGCAAACGGCGCCGTGGCCAGCACCAGCGCGACGGCTCCATCGGTTACAGGACAGCAGTCGTATCGGCGCAGACGACCGTGGATCACCGGGTTTAGCTGCTCATCTTCCGAAAAGTGCCGATCATCCAGCTTCCACGCCCGTCCCTGAGCGCGCGGATTTCTTCGCGCACAGCTGAAGTTGTTTCGCGCGATGGCACGCAAGTGCAGCGGATCCAGCCCATAGCGCCGTGCGTATTCATCGCCAACATCCGACAACAGCTTGGGCCAGTGGTAGGTGATGCCGGTGGTCTCTTCCGGAACCAGCGCTGCGCAGCCCAGAAGCGCCTGCGCTTCCACGGCATTCTTGTTGCGCATCACTTCCAAGCCCACGACCATCGCCACGTCGTAGCGATTGCTCTGCAAGTCGGCCATCGCGGCCAACGTCGCGACACTTCCCGATGCGCACGCGGCTTCATGACGACTGGTTGGCAGCCCCGAAAAGCCAGGCTCGGCTTCGACTAGCAGCGCGCCCAGGTGGCCTTGCTGACAGGCCAGTTCGCCCACGAAATTGGCAACATGCGCGACTTGAATGTCGCTGGCGGCAAGTCCCGCATCGGCCAGCGCGCCTTGCGAGGACTCGCGCAGAAGGTCCAGCAAGCCCTTGCCTTCCCGCGTGATGTGCCGGCCAAAGTCGGTTTGAAATCCCCCCAGCACATAGACCGGAGGCAGCGACTGCAGACTCTGC
>JAYRFD010000369.1:0-3421 GCA_041908565.1 Polyangia bacterium
TGCAGCGGTACTTCTTGGCCTGGCTCATGGGTGTCCTTTCCGTTGTCTTGGGTCTGCAGGGGTCGGTGAAAACGATGGGGTCGTTCGATGCGGTCAAACGATGCGGTCAAGCGATGCGGTCAAACGACGCGATCGGGCGATGGGGTTGGGTCGATCGATGCGCGCGGCAACATCGGCAAGGCGGATGCTACGTCGGCAGCAGGGCCAGGATGCGTCGCGCAAACAGATACGCATCGCCAGGCCAGCGCGCTGAAACATAGCGGCGATCCTGCACAACAAAGGCGGCCGAGTCATCGGTGGCGGTGCCGCGGCTCATCAAGTGGATGGGGCCACGCGCAAAGTCGCTGTCGGCGGCCAGGGCCTGGCGGACCTCGTCTTCGACATAGGCGGGGTAGGTTCGGTAGTAGCCACCTAGCTTCCACGCCGTCAGGTAGTACGCCGTGCGTTCCATGTACTTGGGCAAGCAGGTCGTGCGACGGCCATGCAGCACCGATCGACCGGTCTTTTCATCGCGCGATCGCGCCAGCAGCACAGTGCCGTGACAGATCGCGCCCAGCGGTCGATCCAGCGCGGCGAACTCTGCGACTTTTTTTTGCAGCACGGCGCCGTCCAGGTACTGCCGCATGCCTGGAGCATGTCCACCTGGCAGCACCAGCGCGTCGTAGTCAGCGGGAACGATGGCCGACCAAGCGATCGGGGCGTTGAATGCGGGGTCCGCCGTCAGCTGATCGTAGAAGCGCTTGGGCTCGGGATCGGCGCCTAGCTGGCCAAACAGCACGCCTTGCAGCAGCAGTGGATCGCAGGCCGGGGCGCGGCCTCCGTGTTCGGTGGCGAAGACCACGGTGTGCTGGGCATCGCGGAACAGACGCCACGGCACTGCGACTTCCGTTGTGTCGAAGTCGCGATCGGGAAGGGGAATCAGGATTCGTGCCATGGGGGGATGAAGCGCAGGGCGAAGCGGGCCAGCTTTGCGGCGGTCGGTGGCGGACTAGAACGACAGGGTGATGCCGAACTTCACCGACGGGTAACCAAAGGACAGGGTCAACCCGAAGGCCTTGCTGAACATCAAGTTGGCGCCCAGTTCAAACAGCGGGAAGCCGTACACCGGGACGCTGGTGGTGAAGCGGTTGCCCAAGAACCACGGCCAGATGCCGAAGCCCAGGTTGGCAAACGCCGACAGGCCGCCGCCTTGGAACATGTCCAGGATGAAGAAGCGCCACTGCGCGACCGGGCCGATCGCGAAGCTAAAAATAACGTCGCGGTAGCCGGTAATGAAGTCGGGAATGAACAGGAAGTCGGTGAAAAACCCCAGATAAAAGGCGTTGTTGATGCTGGGGATAAAGCCGTTCTGGATGACGGGGAACAGCATCTGGAAGCCAGGTCCCACCGCGTAGTCGCCATAGTAGCGACCGAAGTTGTACAGACCGTCGTACCAGCCATAGCCGTAGTAGGCGTTGCCGCGAATGTTGATCTCGATGCCACGGCGTGCGCCCGAGGGCTGGCCAATGACAACGCGGGCATCGGCGTGCGCTAGGTTGCGGTTCAGGACGGCGCTGTCGCCGGCCACGACGGCAAAGACGATTAGGGACAGGACCAGGGATCGCAAGCGCATGGGGGACTCCTCTTCAGACCTAAGAGTACGGCAAGGCGATGGCGGTCGCGCAAGTTTTTGCTAAGCGTCACCGTCGTTGCTGACGAACAGGCGCAGGCGGCGGATGCGGGCGGTTTTCCGACGGAAGATCGGGGCCGGTGCGAAGTCGCAGAAGCCAATGCCGTGCGGACCTGGCGAGCCATCGGGCCCGCTGACCGCAAAGCGGAAGGCCACCGTGAAGCCACTGGCCCGAGGTTGGGAAACCACGAAGGTGCTGCCGGCTGGCACCAGCTGAAGCAGGGTGGTCACGGCGGAGTCACGCTGCGGACTGCGGTCGGTGGCTGCGCCGGATCGCGCCGGAGGCAGAACGGACAGCTCTAGCCCGGCTTCATCGGTCAGCAGGCGCCGCAGCACCGCCACATTGTGTGTGCTTAGCGCGTTCGCCAGGTGTTCGATGACGCGTCGACCGCGACCGAACACGCCTGACGTCATGGCCCGCATATAGCCCAGGGTGCCGCCGAGTCCCTGCACGCGCAGCATGCGCACGGTCATCTGCGTCATGGTCCACAGGCCGCGCAGGCCGCTGCCCAGCACCTGCAGCGACATCTGCGGCAGCTCCCAGTGGGCGGCCAGGCGGGCAATGCGCAGCAGGCCGCGTTCGTCCTTCAGTTCGTACAGAAGGTAGGCGTGGACATCGATCGAAAGACCGCTGGCCAGCTGGGTGTGGATGATCACATCGCGGGCTACTTCGGCGCGCTGCGTGTGCACGACGTCCAGCCGTGTATCCATGGCGATGCGATTGGGACCGATGAACGTGTCGTAGAAGCGACCCAGCGGATCGTCGGCCGGATCGTCTTGTCGACGATGCGCGGCTGCACCGACGGGATCTTCGACCACGGCATCCTGGGCGAACAAGGCCAGCCAGCCCGGTCGATCATGCACGGCTACGCGAGCGGGCGACTCCCGCGCGACCGACAGCAGGTTCGCATTGCGGGCCTTCACTTCGGCCTCGCGCAGCAGCGTGACAGGACAGATGCAGACAACAGCATGTCCGCTTCTACCGCGCGTGGCGGCCTGTCGTAAACCCTTGCGGACCGGCGCGAGCTATTCAGGTTCGGCGGGTTTGGCCGGGGTCGAAAGCGGTGCCATCTGTCGCAGGACCGAATCGGCTCGACGGCAGAGCAGGGCCAGAAACGCCGCTTCGTCCGCATCGGTCACTTCTTCGAAGAAGACGTTGAGCGCGGTGTACACGGCCCCGCACAGGAACCAAATGCCGACCGGATCACCCGGGCCCATCCGCAGGGCGCGCTTGACCGCGGGATGCCGACGATTGATCAGCGTCTGATTTGCGGTGCACAGAACGGCCTGACGCGAAGCGATGGATGCAATGCGGATGCGCGACAGGTTGATCTGGCTCAAAAGGGGACTGTTGCCACCTGCGATCAGGCGAAGCTCTGCGAACAGCGTGTCCAAGACCTGGGCTTCGGCGACGGCTCGCGCTGCTTGTCCTGGACGCAGCGAATCCAAAAGAGAGGCCGCCGCGTGCGTGACGCGCAACCACAGGGACGCGTCGCGATTCAGGGCCGCGATGGTGTCGGAAGTCGATGCGGCCCGCGGATCCAACGAAGCATCGACATCAACATCTGCTTCCTCTGCGGGCTGCGGCGCGGTCACGGACTCTGCCGGTCCAGTCGAGACGGACTTCGCAGCCGCGGCGCGTGCCGGCGTGTCCGCCTACCCGCAGGACGTGACCTGGCAGATGGTGGAGAACTTCCTCGCCGGCGGCGCGGCGATCAACGTCTTCGCCCGCGCCAACGGCCTCGGGCTGAA
>JAYRFD010000370.1:0-4199 GCA_041908565.1 Polyangia bacterium
ACACGGCGCGCGCCTGTTGGTCGATGAAACGTACCGCGAGATGACCTTTGGCAGCGCTCCGCCCGTCGCTGCGACGCTAAGCCCGCGCGCGCTGAGCGTGTCATCGATGTCCAAGACCTTTGGCCTGCCGG
Organism: Polyangia bacterium; assembly: GCA_041908565.1. GTDB lineage: Bacteria > Myxococcota_A > Polyangia > Palsa-1104 > JAEUJZ01 > JAEUJZ01. The sequence continues at coordinate 132 of JAYRFD010000370.1, forward strand.
GCATTCGCATGGGCTGGCTTCTGTGTCGCGATCCGGCGCTGCAAGAGCGCTTCCTGGCGGCCAAGGAACAGATCGTCATCACCAACTCCGTCGTCGATGAAGCGATCGCGCTTTCCTACCTGCGGGACAAGGCGCAGCACCTGCCGCGCATCCAGCAGCACATCCAGCAGCACCTGTCGATCGTGCGCGCGTGGATCGCCGAACCAAGCACCGCCGAACGAATCGAGTGGGTCGAGCCAGCCGGCGGCGTCGTCTGTTTTCCGCGCCTGCGCGATCCGCAGGGCCAGGGCATCTCGGTGGATGCGTTCTATCGGATCCTGAACGAACGCTATGGCACCTACGTCGGTCCGGGCCACTGGTTTGAACAGGATCGACGCTACATGCGCATCGGCTATGGCTGGCCCAGCACCGACGATCTGAAGACGGGCCTTTCGAACATCACGCGCGCCCTTTTGGATGCGCGCGGCACGGCGTAGGCCCGATCAGAAGTCGGCGATCAGAAGTCGGCGATCAGAAATCGGCGACCGGCTTGCGGAAGGCGATGACGACGTAGGACGTCGTCTCGGCGGTGCCTTGCTGATCCAGCGTGAAGTTGCCGTCCAGCGCGTAGTGCGTGCGGATGCCGCCGTTTGCGCCCTGGGCCGCGATCAGCTTTTCGTCCAGGCCGCTCGGCAGCGGCTTGCCCAGCACGCGAGCGACGATCTTGAACATGGCCAGCGCCTGCACCGAATAGCGTCGGTATTGATCCGCCGATGCATCGTAGATGCCGCGCCCGTCCCACTTCAGAGCCAGGTTCTGCCAAAGCTCGGTGGTCGACATGCCGCGGTTCTTGCGGTTGAGGATCTGCAAGGCCATGGTCTCGGCCAGACCGCGACCCGGACCGCTTTCGTCCCAGCCGCTGATCGATCCCGAGTTGCAGATGCCGAAGTTGCACTGATCGCCCAGCCAGGCCGCGTGATCTTCGTGCTGGATGCTCGCGCTTGGGCACTTGCTGCCGCCGCTGTCGCAGAACGACGCCGGCCCCACGACCTTGCGCGGCGTGCGAACGCAGGATCGCTGCGGACTCGTCGGGATCTGCGCTCCCTTGATCACCACGGGATCGTGATGGTGGTTGGTCGTGGCGTCGTGTTCCGACACCGAATCGCAGCCGCAGATCTTGTAGCTTTTGAGGGCCGCCAGGATCGCGTCGCGTCGCGTCAGGTTCGGCGTGGGCAGGTATTCGTAGGCGCGCGCGGCCGCCATGTTGTCGCTGGCCGTCCAGATGTCGCTGGTGGCAGGGTGCGCACGCAGCAGGTTCTGCGACGAGTCATAAAGCGAGTCCAGGTACGCAGCGAGCTTGTCCCAGTCCGGCTGCGGCCCGGTCCACATGTCGACCGGCATGCTCATGTCGACGACGGGTGGACTCGCCATGTCTTCGTCATCATCAGGGAAGTAGTGCGTGGACAGATCGGGCAAAGGCGGCTTGCTGTCCATGGCTCCGCCGCGGCTGCACGATCCCAAGGACAGCCCAAGGCAGCATGCCGTAAGCGCGATTTTTCGGATTCCTAAGCGAAGGGATAGGCGCGTCATGGCCGCGCATCATACGCGCAGCCCGAACCGTTCCTGCAAGCCCCCAATCCGACGAAAACGCGCGGTCACCACCGCCGCTGCATGGGTGGGACTATCCCCCCTGGCCACACGCGCGGCCGGTCTTCGTGGCCAAGCTCGGTCGCTGCAATACCGAACCGGATCGGCGGCGGTCAGGCGGGGCATGAAACGAAGCGGATCGCTGGGCGGTGAAGGAAGAGAGGCAGGAAGAGAGGGAAGAAAAAAATGCCGGCTGGCAGGCTCTTGCGCAGCGAGATCTTATGCGTGATGCGCGGGCTGCCGCAGTCGCTGGTAGGCGTGCTCAAGACCCATGCCGGCCAGCATCGCGGCGACGAAGATCAGCGCCGATGACGAGCCGGTCAGAAGCCCCACCAGCGCCGGCCCGGGACAGAAGCCACCCAGCCCCCAGCCGATGCCGAACAGAGCCGCTCCCAACAACAGCTTGCCATCGATCGCCTTGGCGGTGGGCAGGTGAAACTTGGGGCCAAGGGCGGGCTTGTCTTGTCGCAGGATGCGCGGGAACGCCAGGAAGGTGACGCCGACCGCGCCGCCCAGCACGAACAGCAGGCTGGCATCGAAGCGACCGCCGAAGTCCAGGAAGTCCTGCACCTTCTGCGGGTAGATCATGCCGGACAGATACAGACCGACGCCGAACAGCGCGCCGATGAAGAACGCGGCAACGTGTGAAGACTTGCTCATCGCCCACCTCCTGCGATGTGACGCAGCACAAAGACGGTCAGCGCACCCATCGCGATAAACGTGACGACCGCCGCCAGCGATCGCGGCGAACGACGGGCCAGCCCGCAGACTCCGTGTCCGCTGGTGCAGCCACTGCCCAGCCGCGTGCCAAAGCCCACCAAAAGACCGGCCACGATCAGAAGCCGCGGCGACACGTCGGCATGGATGTGCGCGCTTTGGCCGGTGAGCGCCATCATCAGGACCGGCGACACCAGCAAGCCCAGCAGGAACGCGATTCGCCACGAGGCATCGCCGTGTGTCCGCTGCAGCAGGCCTCCGACGACTCCGCTGATGCCGGCAATGCGGCCTTGCAGCCACAACATCAGGGCGGCCGCCGTGCCAATCATCAGGCCGCCGATCAACGCGGGCAGATAACGAGACGCGTCCATGTTTCACCTTGTTTCATGTGTTGTTTCAAGTGATGTTTCAGATCGGGTTGCATCTGTTGTTTCAATCTTGTTTCAGCCGAGCACACTGCGCAGCAGCATGAAACAAGCGACCAGCAGCAGCAGTCCAGCGAACAGCTTGCGCAGGCGAGCGGCCGGCACGCGGTGCGAAAGCAGGCCGCCCACGATGCTGCCCAGGGCCATCAGCGCCGATAGCTGGGCCACGCGATGCAGATCGATGCTGGCATGGCCCAGGTAGCCCAGCGCTCCCGCCAGCGACTGCATGGTGATCACCAGAAGCGACGTTCCGACCGCTTGCGCCATCGGCAGCTGGGCATACAGCACCAGGGCCGGCACGATCAGAAAGCCACCGCCGGCGCCCAGCAAGCCCGCCACCAGCCCGGTGGGAAAGCCGACGGCCACGGCGCGCCATGGAATGCCCGCCAGCTTGGTGGCCGTTGTTTCATCCTTGTTTCGCTTGCGCAACATCTGCACGGCGCTGATGAACATCAGTGAAACAAAGCCCAGCAACAACAGCTGGGCCGGGACATGTGCAGCCAGGCGTCCACCCAGGTACGCGCCGGCCATGGCCGACAGCCCGAACAGCGCTCCGATCGAAAAGATCACGCGACCGCCGCGGGCGTGCACGGCCATCGCCACGACGCTGGTCGCCATCATCACAAGCTGCGAGGTGGCCAGCGCTGACTTCGGCTCAAGCTTCAAGACGTACAGCAGGACGGGCACCAGCAGAATGGATCCGCCGCCGCCCAACAGCCCCATCAGGACGCCGATGAATACCGCCAGAGTCAGTGCGATTTCCAGCATGCAGCCTAGAACAGCAAGCCCAGTGCCAAGGCCATCGGGGCCGACGGACCGTCGACACGACGCGGTGGGACCATGGGGCAGACAGGGGGCAAAGAGGGCTACGCCACCTTGGCGCGTAGGCGGATGTGCCGCGATGCGGTCGGTCGCGGCGACGCCGACTTGTGCGGACGCGGCGGCGGCAGACGGGGCAAGCCGGGCAGGTCGATGGGGGAACCGCGTCGCAGAAACAGCATGCGAACGGGCTCGTTGCCGTCGATGCCCAGCATGTTGGCGACGGCGGGCGACAGATCGACGATGCCGCGCCAGGTGCCGCGCTCTTCCGGGCGACGCTTGATGACGAAGCGACCATTTTTCAGGCGGGCGCCGTAGGGACCGCGGTCCAGAACACGGCAGGTTGCCAAGCGCCCACTGCGTCGGCTCTGCAAGAGGATCTGCGTGCCGCAGGGCAGCGTGCGATGGGCACAGACCAGCTCATCTTGGCGCAGCAGCTGCCCGGTGCAGGCCAAGGGCCCCCCGGCCAAGCGGTCGCCGG
>JAYRFD010000371.1:0-4379 GCA_041908565.1 Polyangia bacterium
ATGCCAAGCGACGGTCTTGCGTCCATCCGGTGCGACAAACGGCAGGATGTGGTGCGCGATGAAGACCTCGCACTTCTGCAGCATGTCGGACTCGGTGTCGCCTTCGATGTCGGCGATCAAGCGCCGACCAACGGTTTCCATATCCAGGAAGGCCAGCTTGTACTGCAGGGTCCAAAACGCGGCCTTCAGCATCATCGACAGGCCGACTTCGCCTCGCCGACGCAGGTACGAAACCCACTGCGATCCACTGCTGACATGCAGCAGCGTCAGATCGACATCGAAGAACGCTGCGATCGGCCGCGTGTGCACGGCGGGGCCGGGCGCATCCGCGTGGCTGGCTGCGTCCATTGGATCAAGCGGCCTGCCCTGCCCTGCTGCGTGTGCGGACCGCTTCATCGCGCCTCGCCTGCCTCGGCAGCGGTCTCGGCCCGCGGGCGCACCACCAAGACCGGGCACGGCGCCGTGTGTACCAAGCGCTCGGCCACCGATCCCAAAAAGAAGTGCGAGATCCCGCGACGTCCGTGTGTTCCAACCACCAGCAAATCGGCATGCAGGCTGCGCAGCAAGCCGTTGAGCGTCTCGGGCAACAGGCCAAAGATCACCTGGCTGCTCAGCGACACGCCCGCGCGACCGTACATCGACACCATGGCCTGTACTTGGTGATGCGCCGATCGCAGACGCGCGTCGTTCAGACGCTCGGCCCAGTCGGTCGGCATGCCCTCCAAGGCATAGGCTTCCAGGCTGGCCGGGGTCGGCGTCGGCTCGATGGCGTGGACCAGCGTGACCTTGGCGCGAACCGCTTCCGCCAGATCCAGCGCGCTCAGCACGGCGTAGCGTCCCGACTCGCTTAGATCAACGGCGACGACGATGTGCTGAGGCAACAACGGCAGCGCCGGCACCTGCGCGGGCTCGGCTTCGATGGCATGACCCGCCGCCAGCCAGCCGCGATATCCCCCCGAAAGCGAGCGCACGCGGCTGTACCCCATGCGCAAAAGAGAATCCGCCGCCAGCGCCGACCGATAGCCACCGCCGCAGTACAGGATGATCTCGCTGTGCGGGTCGGGCAGCGTGCGCTCGATGTCGCGTTCCAGGATGCCGCGGGACAGGTGGCGCGCACCGGGAATATGACCCGCGCTCCACTCATGATCTTCGCGCACATCCAGCAGGTGAAAGGCTGGCGACGATCCCGATGCACGGCCCCGACTGCGGTCACCCATCAGCGTCCACAGATCGTTGGCAGAGATCTCGGTGATGCGGCGTCGCGCGTCCTCGCTGATGCGAAGGAATCCTGGCGAGTGATCCATAGGGGAACGCTACCCCATTTCCGGGGGGCGCGGCAGCCGATATCCGCAGCCCCTGGGCAGGGTCGCTGACGGTCCAACAAACGGCCGCGATCGACCCAAAACCGGCCCAAAATCTATTCCGAAAACGTGGGCGAACGTCGGGGACAATCTGGATAGAATCCCGCTTCGCCATGTCGTCTTCGCAGCCCGGGTCTGCCTTTGACATGCGGGCTGTCGTCCCCCAGGAATCGGCGGCAGCACGCGCGGTTGTGCACGAATACAGCGTCGTGCAGGGACGAGTCGATGCCTTCTTCGCGGCCGTGTTGCAGCGCCATCCGACGCAGCTTCAGTGTCAGCAGGGCTGCCATGGCTGCTGCCAAGCCGGCCTCTCCGTCAGTGCCATTGAAGCGGCGGCCATTCGCGACTACCTGCGCTCGCTTCCACTTGACGATCGCGCGCGCCTGAAGGCGTTGCTGCAAGCGGGCACATCGTCGAACCGCACGGCCCCTGCGCACGCGGCCCGCAACGCGTCCTGCGCCCTTTTGACCCAGGATGGGCTCTGCACGATCTACCCCGCGCGACCCCTGGTCTGTCGCAGCCAAGGGCTGCCTTTGGCCTACGCGCCCGAGCTGATCCCGGAACAGGCGCTGCGCTTTCGCGCCAAAGACGGTCGAGCCGTGGTCCTGTGCCCGCTGAACTTTGCGCCCGACGCAGATCCTGCAGCATCGGGCGCAGAAGCCGTCGAACCCACCGCGGCCGACATCCTGGATGGCGATCGCCTGGATGTCCTGCTGGCCCTGCTGAACCGTCGCTACGTCGACAGCCTGGGCGGAAACCCACAGGATGCGCTGGCCCGCGTTGATCTGGCGGATCTGGTGCTGGATCTCTGCGACTCTGCACCTACCTAGGCGCGGCCCTGCTCACCGCGCGTCACCCGTGAAGACCGGCCCGCCCGCGACGTCTGTGCTTTGCATGAGGGGAGCCGCACATCGCGCTGTACAGCGCGCCTGTCTCTTTAGACAATCAACCGTGTCGAAATCTATGCTCAGAGAGGCTTGGATGTCTTCCGCTTCACGCCCGCACACGCCGACTTGGCGACGCATCCTGGGTGGGGTTCAGCTGGCTGCATTCTTGTTCGCTTCGCTGTCTGCTTTGCCCTCGTCAGAGCCGACGCTAAGCGGATCACTGGCGCAGGCGAAAAAAGCCAAGAAAGCCAAGACCAGTGCGGCCTCGGTCGAGCAGGCCAAGCGGCTGGAAGATCAAGGCCAAGGCGTCATGCAGTGCGCCGTCAAGCAGGCCTTGGACAAGGGCGTAGCAAAGGTGGAAGTCGACGTCAGCGTGACGGTCAACAACCGCGGCCAAGTGGTCGGCGTCGTGGTCAATGCGCAGGGTGACAAGAAGGCGCACAAGGCGCTGCGCGACTGCATCGACAGCTTGCTGCGCGGCGTGCAGTTCCCGCCCAGCGAAGCACCGCTGACCACGCTGCAGCGTCAGTGGGAGATCTCGTAGCCCACCGACCATCACACTGCCGACCGCAAGATTTTGCGCGGTCGCATCCTTTGCATTGTTTCATCCACAGCTTGGCTGAACCGCACGCTGGCTTCGCCGCGATAACCGTGACGCTGCCCCGCCCGGCGTCGAGGCGAGGGCCCTCGCGAACGGCCAGAGTGCCCCAGGGCGAACGCTCGTCTCTTTGGCCCGTGCCTTGCAAAAGCTTGGTGCATGCGCCTCCGCAGGTGGAGGCCAACACCCAAGTGCGGAGGCAGGAGCATGAACCAGAAGGCGGATCCGCGGATCGTCATCGTCGGTGGTGGTAGCGCGGGCATCACAGTCGCGGCGCGGCTACGCAAAGCCTTGCCGTCAGCCAAGCTGACGATCATCGAGCCGGCGAGCAAGCACTACTACCAGCCGCTGTGGACGCTGGTCGGCGCCGGTGTGGTGACCAAGCAGGAGACCGAGCGCGACGAAGCCAGCGTCATGCCGGAAGGCGTGCAGTGGGTTCGCGATGCCGCCACCATGTTTCACCCTGAAACAAACGAAGTTGAAACATGTAACAACGGTCGCCTGGGCTACGACATCCTGGTGGTGGCCGCAGGAATTCAGCTGGACTGGGGCAAGGTCAAAGGGCTGCCTGAAGCGCTGGGCAAAGACGGCGTGTGCAGCAACTATTCGTACGACGTCGTCGACAAGACCTGGGAATTCATCCGCAGCTTCCCAGGTGGGGACGCCATCTTCACCTTCCCGCAGGGCGGCGTGAAGTGCGGCGGAGCCCCGCAGAAGATCATGTACCTGGCCGACGATGCGCTTCGCCGATCGGGTGTGCGGCAGCGCAGTCGCATCACCTTTGCATCGGCGTCTCCGTCGATCTTTGCCGTGCCCAAGTATGCGCCCGTGCTAAACGGCATCATCGAGCGCAAAGGCATCACGACGCGCTTCCAGCACAACCTGATCGAAGTCCGCCCGCAGAGCCGCGAGGCCGTGTTTCAGCGCTTGGACAAGAACGAAGAAGTGGTCCTGCACTATGACTTCTTGCACGTGGCGCCGCCGCAGAGCGCCCCGGACTTCATCAAGCGCAGCCCGCTTTCTGGGCCGACCGGCTACGTCGATGTGCACAAGCACACCATGCAGCACGTCAAGTTCCCCAACATCTTTTCGCTGGGCGATGCCAGCAACCTGCCGACGTCCAAGACCGGCGCCGCCGTGCGCGTGCAGGCCAAGATCCTCGTCGACAATCTGATCGCGTTCGTGCAAGGCCAGGCACTGCAAGGACACTACGATGGCTATACGTCCTGCCCGCTGGTCACCGGCTACGGCAAGGTGGTGCTGGCCGAATTTGACTACGACCTGAAGCCCAAAGAGACCTTCCCGTTCGATCAGTCGAAAGAGCGAAGGAGCATGTATCTGCTCAAGCGTCACGTGCTGCCGCAGCTTTACTGGCACGGCATGCTGCGCGGGCGGGCCTAACGACGGATTCGCGTCCGCCGCGTTCCGTTAGCGTCGACGCGGCCTTGGGCCATGCACTATCGAGCCCACCAAGTTGTACTTGGATACATCGCCCAGCGTGAGCGCGTACAGAAACAGACGCTCGCCCCCCAG
>JAYRFD010000372.1:0-8462 GCA_041908565.1 Polyangia bacterium
AGCAGGCGCTCATACGGATAGTCGTTGGCATAGCCACAGCCGGCTGCGATCTGGCTGGCTTCGGTCGCAGCCCGCCACAGCCCCTCGCTGGATAGGACCTTGGCACACGCTGTCTCAAGCGTTGTGTCGATGGTTCGCCCGTGGCTGTTCGCGTCGAAAAGACCCGCCGTCAAATAGACCATCGACTCGGCGGCGTACAGATCGACGGCCATGCTGGCGCACTTTTCCTTGATCATGCCCAGCGTGCTGAGCAAGCGACCAAACTGATGACGGCTGGTGGCGTGCTGCACCGCCAAGCGCAGCAGCGTGCGCGTCGTGCCCAAGCAGACGGCGGCAAAGGCCAGGCGTCCGAAGTTGATGGTCTCCATCAGCACCTTGAAGCCCCCGCCCAGACCGCCCAGAAGCTGCGCTCCGCTGGCCTTCACCTCTTCGATGTACAGGGCCGTTGTGCTGCTGCCGCGCACGCCCAGCTTGCGACGTTCGCTGCCGACGATCACGCCGGGTCCTTTGTCGACCAAGAAGCCCGATATGCGATCGACATCGCCATCCGATCGCGAGACCTGGGTCTGCGCAAACAGCACATGCAGACCGGCCAAGCCACCGTTGCTGACCCAGGACTTGCTGCCGTTTAGCAAGAAGCCCTGGGCCCCGGGCAGTGGCTCGGCGCGCATGCGGATCGATGCGGCATCGCTGCCCGCCAAGGGCTCGGTCACGGCGAAGCTGCCCAGGATCTCGCCGCTGGCCAGCTTCGGCAGATAGCGACGCTTCTGATCGTCGCTGCCATGCAGCGAAACAGCGCGCGCCGTCAATGCGGCATGCGTTCCCACCGTCACCGCCAGCGATCCGTCGATCTCGCCCAGCGCATCAAACAGACGACAGGTTGCCCCGGCCCCCAGACCCAGGCCGCCGTAGGCCGTCGGGATGTTCATGCCAAACAGGCCCAGCTGGCGCAGACCCGACAGCACGTGTTCTGGGATGCGTTCTTGCCGATCGATGGCGTTGGAATCGACCTGCGCCTGCGCGAAGTCGTGCAGGCGTGAAACCAGCCCGGTGGTACGCGCTTGTTCATCGCGGCCAAGACGGGGAAATGGGAAGATCAGGTCCTCGCGCAGCTCGCCGAAGAACAGGCTCTTGCCAAAGCTGGATGGGTCGCGGCTCATGGCTGGCGAGGATACCGCAAAGCGGTCGGCCCCCGGGCCCCGATCCGTAGACCTGAACACCGCACACAAAACAGAGCCCACGGGGATGCGGTGCTTTGCCAAAGACGCAGCAATCCCGACGCCCGGCGACCCGGCTGCCCCGACGCCACAGCGGCAAGAGTTGCCAAGCCGTGCCCTTGGATGCGTAACTACCGTCAGCAAGCCAAGGTCCTGTCATGAACCAAGCACCCGTCCGAATCGGCATCCTGGGCGCCGCCCGCATCACGCCCTTCGCCTTGATCAGCCCGGCCCGCAAGCTGCCGGAAGTCCGCATCGTTGCGGTGGCAGCCCGCGACGGAGAACGAGCCGCCGCGTTTGCTCGCAAGCACGGCATCCCGACGTCGTACGCCGGATACGAAGCGCTGCTGGCCGATCCAGAAGTCGATGCGATCTACAACCCGCTGCCGAATTCGCTGCACGCGCGCTGGTCGATCGCGGCTCTGCAAGCGGGCAAGCACGTGCTGTGCGAAAAGCCGCTGACCGCCAATGCCGATGAAGCGGTCACCGTCGCTGAAGCGGCGGAGCGATCGGGCCGCGTGCTGATGGAAGCCTTTCATTGGCGCTATCACCCGATGGCGCTGCGCATGATCGAGATCTTGCAAAGTGGCGAGCTGGGTCGGCTGCAGCGGGTCGAGACGTTTATGTGCATCCCGCTGCCCATGCCCAACGACATCCGCTATCAGCTGGAGCTAGCGGGCGGCGCCGGCATGGATGTTGGCAGCTACACCGTCAGCATGCTGCGTCACTTGTCCGGTGAAGAGCCCGAGGTGGTGCAAGCGCAGGCCTGGCTGAAGTCGCCTGGCGTCGACCGCCGCATCGAAGCCGAAGTGCGCATGCCAAGCGGGGCAACGGGCCACATGACCGCATCGCTGTGGTCGCGCACGCTGCTTCGCATCGAAGCCCGGCTGACCTGCGAGCGCGGGTCGCTGGATGCGTGGAATCCGGTGGCGCCGCAGCTTCTGCATCGGCTGACCGTATGCGTCGACGGCAAGAGCCGCCGCGAGTCCTTTCCCAAGACCGCCACGTACATGCACCAGCTGCGCGCCTTTGCCGCAGCCATCCGCACAGGCGCCGCCATCCCGACGGGAGCCCGCGACGCCGTGGCCAACATGCGTGTGATCGACGCTATGTATCGCGCCGCCGGTCTGTCGCCACGCGGACAGGCCCAGAATCCGCAGGCGGGATGAAGCGGCTGCCCCAAAGCGGAACGTGATAGGCTGAGGATCCCTTCGCATTTCACGCGCCTTGGGCGACGAACATGACGCCTTTACCATCCCCAGCAGCGTCCCCGGCAGCTGCCTCTTCCGCGGCATCCGCCACCACGCCACAGCCCAGCCAAGCCAGCGGCACCGCCCCCAATGGATCCGCGACCACACCCTCGGCCGCGGTCTCGCAGGATGGGCTGGCCGCGCTGTCGCTGCAATCGCTGGACGACGCGGGTCTGTACATCAACCGCGAGCTGTCGTGGCTGGAGTTCAACCAGCGCGTCGTCGATGAAGCCTGCGATCCGTCGGTGCCACTGCTTGAACGGCTGAAGTTTCTGTGCATTACCGCCAGCAACCTGGACGAGTTCTTCATGGTGCGGGTCGCTGGACTCAAGCAGCAGCTGAGCTCTGGCATGGTCGAGACGGGACCCGACGGGCTTTTGCCGGCGGAAGCCCTGGCCCGCGTGTCGCTGCGCGCGCAGCGCATGGTCGCCGAACAGTACCGCCTGTGGCACAAGGAACTGCAGCCGCGTCTGTCGCAGGCCGGGATTTCGTTCCTAAGCGTCGGCGAGCTGGATCCCGAACAGCAGCGTTACATCTATGCGCACTTCAACGCGCAGGTCTTCCCGGCGCTGACGCCGCTGGCCGTTGACCCCGGGCATCCGTTCCCGCACGTCCGCAACAAGACGCTGAACTTGGCGATCTTGCTGGCGCGCAGCGGGCCCAGCCCCCTGGGGCAAGAGGCCAGCTTCGCCGTCATGCAGGTGCCCAGCGTCTTGGGTCGCTTGGTCGAAGTGCCGGTGGCCCGCGCGCGACGCGCCTATGTCTTTTTGGAAGACGTCATCGCGCTGCACGTCGGCGATCTGTTCCCCGGCACCCGCGTCATCGGCTGCTGGCCGTTCCGTGTCACGCGCAACTTCGACATCTCGATCGATGAAGAAGAATCGATCGACCTGTTGCAAAGCATCCAGCGCGAGATTCGTCGTCGCGATCGCGCGGCCGCCGTGCGCTTGGAATGCCACAGCGACATGGATCCGACGGTGCGCCGCTTCTTGTCCAAGGCACTGAAGCTGGACGCGCAGGATGTGTATCCGATCACGGGCCCGCTGAACCTGTCGGATCTGACCGAGGCGTACTCGCGCGGGCAGAGCATGGACTCGCGCGATCTGTACGACGAGCCGTTTCTGCCCAAGCTGCAGCCTCGCTTGGCCGAGGCCAACACTGTGATCGAGGCGATCCAGCAGGGCGACATCCTGCTGCATCAGCCCTTTGAGTCGTTCGATAGCGTCGTCGACTTCATCGAAGAAGCAGCCGAAGACCCACAGGTCTTGGCAATCAAGATGACGCTGTATCGCACGTCGGGAAACTCGCCGATTGTGCCGGCCTTGATGCGCGCGGCCGAGCTGGGCAAGCAGGTCACCGCGCTGGTGGAACTAAAAGCGCGCTTCGATGAAGAGACCAACATCCTGTGGGCCCGTCAGCTGGAAGAAGCGGGCGTGCACGTGGTGTATGGACTGATCGGTTTAAAGACGCACTGCAAGGTGGCGCTGGTCGTGCGGCGCGAGGTCGGCGGCATCCGTCGATATGTCCATTTGTCGACGGGAAACTACAGCACGCAGACGGCTCGCGTGTACACCGACTTGTCGCTGTTTACGTGCCGCGAAGAATTCGGCATCGATGCCAGCGCGCTGTTCAACTTGCTGACTGGCTACTCGCAGCCGCCGCGCTGGAACCGCTTGGTGGTGGCGCCGCTGGGCCTGCGCGAACGGGTCCTGGATCTGATCGAATCCGAAGCGCAGAACGCCCGCGCCGGACGCACCGCTCGCATCATTGCCAAGATGAATTCGCTGTCTGAACGCGACGTCATCCGAGCGCTGTATCGCGCGTCTCAGGCCGGCGTGCAGATTGACCTGATCGTGCGCGGCATCTGCTGTCTGCGCCCCGGCATTCCGGGCGTGTCCGACAACATCCGCGTCGTCAGCATCGTCGACCGCTTCTTGGAACACAGCCGCATCTTCTACTTTGAAGCCGACGGTCGGCGAGAGCTGTACGTGTCGTCCGCCGACTGGATGAATCGCAACTTCCAGCGCCGTGTCGAGATCATGTTCCCCATCGACGATCTGGCCCTGCGCAGTCGCATCGTCGAAGAGATCCTAACCACCCAGCTTGCCGACAACTGCCGCACGCGCCTTCTGCGATCCAACGGACTTTACGAACGCATCGCGCCCGCCCCGGGCGAGCCCACGCTGCGATCGCAGCAGCGCTTCATCGAGCTGGCCCGGGCCCACACATCGGGAGCACTGAGCGACCGCGGACTGGTCATCCGCCCGACGCTGCGATTGGCGCCTCGTCCGTCGGAAAGTCCGACATCGACCAACACGACTCCGCCGCGTCTTTTGCCGCGCATGCCGACCACCACTGCCAGCCCAATCCCGGTGGCCCCGTCGGCCCCAGCCGCTGGGGATGCCGCAGGCAAGCCGAGTCCGTAGACCGCGATGCGCTTGGCCTGGCTTTCGATCGTTGTGCTTCTGGCAGCGCCCGCGCAGGCGGCATCGCCCACTGATCTGCCGCTGCCGCCGCAGGCCGTCAGCTTGCCCGCCGCGGGCAGCGACCGCTTCGCCGATCTGGCGCTGTCCTGCGTCGATCGCGAATATCCAAACAAGATTGGCCACGTGCTCAGCAGCGATGCCGACGTGGCCTCGCCGCGCGCGCTGACGCCCAGCTTTTATGGCTGCTTCGACTGGCACTCGGCCGTGTATGGACACTGGCTGCTGGTGCGCTTGCTGCGTCACGCCCTGCGCAGCGGTCCGACGCAGCCCGCCTGGACCAAGACGGCTCGCGAGATCCTGACGCGGCACTTAAGCACCGAAAACATCGCCAAAGAGGCCGCCTATCTGCGTGGAGCCGGGCGCGCCAGCTTCGAGCGTCCCTACGGCTTGGCGTGGCTGCTGCAGCTTTCGGCAGAGCTTACCGAGCTTGCACAGACTGGCGATCGCGACGCGCAAGCCTGGTCGCAGGCCCTGCGTCCGCTAGAGCTAGCCGCCGTCGAGCGCCTGGCCACCTGGCTGCCCAAGCTGACCCACCCCGTGCGATCGGGCGAACACAGCCAGACCGCCTTTGCCTTGGGCCTGGCCCTGGACTGGGCCCGCACGCTGCGCAAAAGCAGCCTGGCGATCAAGGTGCCGCTGCAGCCTCCCCCCGTCGCTGGTGCCAACCCGGCCAGCGATGCCATTCCGCCCAAGCTGGCGGCGCTGATCGACGAACGCTCGCGCGTCTTTTTTGCCAAAGACACGGCCTGTCCGCTTGGCTATGAACCCTCGGGCGAGGACTTTCTTTCGCCCTGCTTGGCCGAAGCGGACCTGATGCGACGCATTTTGCCGACGGCAGACTTCGTCCGCTGGCTGGCCGCGTTTTTGCCCGCGCCGCTTCTGGCCAACCTGCGGCCCGCCGAAGTGAGCGACCGCACCGACGGCAAGCTGGTGCACTTGGACGGCCTGAACCTAAGCCGCGCGTGGATGCTGTTTGGCATTGCCTCGGCCCTGCCCGACAGCCTCCAAAGCACGGTCGCACCGACGGCGATCCCGACCACTTGGCCGTCTACACTGCCGTTTCCGGGCAGCATCAGTCATCCGCAGAAGCTGCAGCTTTTGCGCCTGGCCATTGCACACCGCGATGCGGGCCTTTCGGCTTTGTCCAGTCAGTCCTACGAAGGCGGACACTGGCTGGGCAGCTTTGCGATCTATCTGCTGACCGGCCGCGGCCTGTCGCAATAGCATCGCAGTACGCCGTCGGCTCGACGACCTGCGGACCGTTCACGTCGCGTCGACGGGGAAGGGGAAGGAGCGCGCCGCTTGGCGCAGCGTCGCTGCGAGAACGACTTGAAGCGGCTTAAAACGTAAGGCGCAGGCCAATGTTGGCGAAGATCGAGTTCAGCGAAGGAAAGGTCTCGGGCACGCTGCGCACCAGCATGTGGCGATAGCCGGCTTCGATGAACACCGCGCCGTACTTCAAGCGGAACTCGGTTCCAGCAAAGCCGCCCAGGCCAAAGCCGACGCGCCACTCTCCGTCGCTGCGGCGCACGCCATCTTGGGTCAGGAAGCCATAGTCGGCGACAAGCTGCGGCAGGATGCCTATGTACGGCACCAAGTCCGCGTCGATGTCCTGGCGAATGCGGAAGGCGATCGGCAGGCCTCCGCCGACGACGTGCGACACCGAGGGGGCCGACTGATAGAACTCGTACTGGGGACGCAGCGCAATCGCCAGCGCGCCATAGGGCAGCCGAATGCGGGCCCCAACATCCAATGCGCCACCGACGCCAAAGACCAGGCGCTGCGCATCCACCGCGGCCACCGGCATCGCCGCTAGCTCAAACGCGACACGCTTTGTGGACTTGCTGGCCGCAGCCTCGTCTTCGGTCTTGGCAGGCTCGACGGGAGCCACTGGCTGCGCATCGGGTAGGCGCGACTCGTAGGTCTCGACCTCGTTGATGCGGTATCGAACGCTGTGACCGGTTCCGCCAACTGGCCAGCGCACCATCGCCAGATAGCTGCCCGGCGTCGCGGTCTCGCGCACTTCGCCGATCTGCAGGCCGCCCACGCCCTGTGCCGATACGGTGGCACCCGTCACGGGGGTTCCTGCCGCATCGCTAAGCACCAAGGTCAGCTGCCGTTGGCCTTCGGTGGGGTTAAACGTCACGGCTCCTGGTTCGACGCGCGCCACCAGCGGACCGCTTTGCGCGGCGCTGATCTGCAGCTGAGCAGACTCTTCGGGACGCGCGTTCTGCGCCACGGTCGCGCACTGCAGCACGTGATCGCGCGCAGGCGACAGAGCAATCGGGTCGGACACCGGGGCCAGCGTTCCGCCATCGATGCCGCAGAACAGATCCTTGCCATCCACAGCGACTGTGGCACGGCGCCCTTCGCTGCCCGCAAGCACCGAAACGCGAGCCACCCGCACCCGCGAAGGAGCACTGGCCTGGCCTTCCATGCCATCTGCGTTGATGGCGCTGACGCGAACATAGTAATCGCCTGCCGCCACCGGCTGCGGCATCAGCTTGCCCTCGGTGGGCGGCAGCTTGGCATCGCTTAGCAGCTTGTCGAAGCCCGCATCGCGCGCCACCTGCATGCGCCACCCAGCCGGCGGGGCCGTTCCTGCGACCGGCGCAAAGCTGCCGGCCACGGCGACTGGCTCGCCCGTCGTAAAGCTCAGCTGTTGCAGGCCGCTGACCACCGGTGCAACGGGCAGTGGCTGCAGCGGCTTGGGCGGCGTCTTGGCGTTTTCCACGCGCGTGCCCGATCCGGCCGTGACGGCCAGCGGCTTGGCCTTGCCCGGGGACTGTAGCTGCGCTGACCCACCCAGCACTGCGAGTCGGGTCAGGCCCGTTGGCTCGACCGAGATGTGCACCGTGCTGTTGGGCGCGGCCGTGATCTTGCCGACCGGCGTCGCGACCATCGCGGTGACCGGCGTCTTCGGCGCTGCAACTTTGGCGACCTTGGCGACCTTGAGCGGGGCTACAGGCTTGGCCCCCTTGGCCGCCGGCAGCGGCGGAGCAATCGGAGCCGCAGGAGGCGGTGGCGGCAGCGGCGTGGTCAGCGTCAGTTCGCCACGCAGAAGCGTCGTGGTTCCTGGCTTAAAGGGCGGTGGCTTAAGCGCCTTGCCCTTCTGCGGCGGCGGCAGCGGAGGCGCGACGCCATACAAGGAAAGCTCGCTGTTTTCGCCCAGCTGGGCTCGCGTACCGTCGGCAAAGCGCAGGTCTGCACCCGACTGCGCCTGCGTGCTTAGCACCTGGCCCGGGCTGACGATGTCATCGCTCTTGGCGGGATGGCCCTGGGGACCTGACAGCAAAGCCTGGTTGCGTACACTGCGCACGCGAGGCTCGACCAAGCCCGCGGGATAGGGTGCAACCACCGGCGCGGCCGGCACCGCAGGCACCGGCGGTGTCTTGGCCGCAGGCACCGCGGCCGGCGCTGCCATCCCAGCCGGAGCTTGCTTCCCAGTCGGCGCCACTTTTCCCGCGGGAGCTACCTTTCCCGCCGGCGCTACTTTCCCCGCCGGCGCT
>JAYRFD010000373.1:0-10996 GCA_041908565.1 Polyangia bacterium
CAGCAGCATGAATTCGACGGCGTCGCGCCAGGTGCTGATGCCGCCGATGCCGCTGATTGGAAGGCCCTGGGTTTCTTGCGCGACGGCTGCCACCATGTTCAGCGCGATGGGCTTCACGGCCGGGCCGCAGTAGCCGCCGTGCGACGACAGACCGTGCACATCGGGGCGCGGCGAGAAGCTGTCCAGATCGACGCCGGTGATCGAGTTGATGGTGTTAATCAACGAGATGGCATCGGCTCCGCCCTTTTTGGCGGCGCGCGCCGGATAGACGATGTCGGTGACGTTGGGGGTCAGCTTGACGATGACGGGGATGCGCGCGACCTCTTTGACCCAGCTGACGATCTGGCAGGTGTAGTCGGGGACCTGGCCAACGGCAGAGCCCATGCCGCGCTCGGACATGCCGTGCGGGCAGCCAAAGTTCAGCTCAAGCCCGTCGGCACCGGCGTCTTCTGCGCGGCGGACCATGGCGTGCCAGGCTTCGCGTTTGGACTCGACCATCAGCGACACGATCAGCGCGTGGCCGGGATAGCGTCGCTTGACCTCGCTGATCTCGCGGAAGTTCACGTCCAGCGGTCGGTCGGTGATCAGCTCGATGTTGTTCAGACCGTGCATGCGCTGGCCGCGATAGTCGACGGACGAATAGCGCGACGACACGTTGATGATCGGCTCGCCCAGCGTCTTCCACACCGCTCCGCCCCAGCCGGCGTCGAAGGCCCGCATGATCTGGTCGCCGGTGTTCGTCGGTGGCGCCGAGGCCAGCCAGAACGGATTGGGCGACTTGATGCCACAAAACTCAACGGAGAGATCCGCCATCTTGCCGCGCTCCTTACGCCCTTGCCTGAGGCAGTTTTTGAAGGATGTCTTGCACCATGGCCCGCGCCGCTTGCTTGCCGGCTTCGACGGCGTTGACGACTTCCTGGCCGCCGCTGACGCAGTCGCCGCCCGCGTAATATCGAGGGTTCGACGTGCGTCCCTGAGCGTCGATCTTGATCACGCCGCGATCGCTTTGAACGGGAAGCGAACGGGCTAGCTCGGCCCCGCGCTGGCCGGTGGCGCGCACGACCAGGCTGCATTCCAGAAGGGCGCTGCCAGTCGCATCGGATCCGGGCGGCACAGTGACCTTGGCACCGTCGGCGTGGACCACTTGGATCGAGATGCCGCGCAGCCCGGTGTTGCTGTCGGCGACGATGCGCTCGGGCACGGCGTAATAGACAAGCTCGCTGCCGTGCTCTAGGGCCAGGTGGACTTCGTGCGCATAGGCCGGCATTTCCGACGGACCTTTGCGATACAGCAGCCAGACCTTCTTGGCTCCGGCCCGCACCGCTTGCGTCACCACGTCGATGCTGGTGTTGCCGCCGCCGATCACCGCCACTGAAGCGCCGCGTAGCTGGTCGCGCAGGCTGGTCGCGGATCGTCGAGCCCGGCTGGCTTCTGTAGAGTCCGCTGCCGACTTCAGACAGGCGATAAATTCCAGCGCATCCCAGACCGCCGAATGATCTTCGCCAGGCAGGCCGATACCGGGAATGGCGCCCATGCCGATGCCGATGAACAGCGCCGGATGACGGGCTTCCAGATCGGCCAGCGACACATCGCGTCCGACGCGCACGCCGCAGCGAATGTCCAGGCCAGCCCGCACCAGCGCTTCGACTTCAGCCAAGGACACGCGCGGCGTCATCTTGTACTGCGCGACGCCGTAGGTGTTCAGGCCGCCGGGGCTCTCGGCCTGTTCGTACAGCACCGACGCGTAGCCCAGACGCAGAAGCTCTGCCGCGCAGGCCAGACCGGCTGGACCCGCCCCGATGATGCCGACGGGCGGCACGCGACCGCCGTGGGCTGGAGTCGCCGCGTGAACGATCGGCAGGCCCTTTTCCAAGGCGTGATCGGTCGCAAAGCGCTGCAGCGATCCGATGGCGATGGGGCGGTGCTGATCGGTTAGGACGCAGGCTCCTTCGCACAGCACTTCCGTTGGGCAGACGCGCGCGCAGCTGTTGCCAAGGACGTTGCTTGCGAAGATGGTGCGCGCGGCGCCCGTGGTGTTTCCCGTCGAGATCTGCCCGATAAACAACGGCACATCGATGTGCGTGGGGCAGGCTCGCGTGCACGGCGCGTCGTAACAGAACAGGCAGCGGTTGGCTTCAGCGTGCGCTTCGTCCGACGACAGCGGAGGCTTGAGCTCTTGGTCGAGCGACGCGAACCCTGCGTGAAGATGAAAAGTCCTCGCCATTGTGTCGGCAACCTACCACACGCACACACAATGAGAAGCGCGTTTTGCGGGCACGCCACTGCCGACGGAGATCGCCGACCCACGCGACCGTGCGCGCGCCGCGACCGAGCAGGCGGCGAAGCACTCGCCTGCACAGGATGCGACGCGGGCCCGTGGACTTGGCGATAATGATACGCAGCCTGCGCCGTCGTCGTGCGCTGCGCGCATCTGTCACCGCCGAAGGGGGCAACCGCCACATGGCCGAGAGAACATTTCGCCAGGAACGCTACAACAACAAGCGCTACTCCGTGCCGGAGTTTGACGTCGACGAAGGCTGCCTGCACATCACGCCCCGCGACACGCGTCTTGGGACGCCGCCCCAAAGCGACCCGCTGCTGCAGGACCTAAACGGCGTGTTCGATGTCGAGCGCTTCTTGGTGCCGCGTCGTCCGCTGAACCTGGGCGTTCTTTCGTCGCCAGAGCAGCAGCTTTTCCTGGCGCCGGGGGCTGCGCGCAACGTGCTGGACCTGCCGATCAAGTTTCCGGGATCCGACTTTCGCCTGCCCATGGAATACGCGCAGTGGGCCCCGGTGGTGCAGCGTGTGGCCGATGCGGAATGGGCGCTGAATCGTCGCTGCTATGACGAGTACTACTGCTATTTCACGCTGCGTCGCGAGACCGTCTTGCCCGGCGAGCAAGGCCACTACGCCCCCTGTCACGTCGACGGTTTCCAGGGTGCGCGCTGGCAGCCCAAGCTGCGCGCCAATCACTCGTACACCATCACCAACTGCTTGCCGACGATGTACTTCCCGCAGCCGTTCGATCTGCGGCCCTTGGACCTGGCCAAGCACGACGCGTTCTGGGAAATGAATCGTCAGGTCGCCTTGACCAATGCGGCATCCGGTTGGAATGACTATCCAGACTTTTCGCTGATGCTGATGGACGCCTACTGCGTGCACATCGCCGTCGATGCTCCGCACGAATTCGAGCGCGTCTGGCTGCGCCTGTCCTTCGAAGTGCGCATCTTCGATCGTCTGGGCAACGGCCACAATCCGTTCTTCCAGTACGACTGGCCGATGGTGCCGCGCGACATCGAACAGCTGGGCCTGGTGCCCTTCGATCCAGACTGCGAGGCATCGCTGCGCGTCTTCCCGTGGCAGGCGCTCGACGGCAGCCCGAATCCCCCGGGCATTTACACCAAGCCCAAGCTGCGAACGAAGTAGATCGTCGCGCGACCGCCAGATCGGCAGACCCGCCCACCGCCCGCTTGCCGGTCCGCAGATTGCAGATCGCCGACCGGCGACCGGCAATCAATGCGAAAAAAAGCGCAGATCCTTCCTAGATAGTCGGCGTTCAACTTCGGCACTGCGACGCCATCGTCGGCGTTGTTGCCAAAACTGACCCGAAGTTCGTTGGGCACGCCGCCCCGCGATCGGCTCTGCCTGCCGCTGTGAATCGAACGGCTGGCCGATCCGCGCGCGGGACAGACGTCGTGCGCTGAAGGAGGATCCATGTCCGAAATGCTGTTGCCCGTGGTGCGTCCGGCGCTGTTTACGCTGGGCTTGTTGTCGACGACGCAGGCGCTGGCAGGGGTGGCGGTTCCGGTGCAGTCGCCGGCCTGCGTAGCCCCCAAGCATGGCGTCGAGCCCGCGAAGAAAAGCGATGCCCACGTTCGTGATTCGGCATCGCGCGGACTTTCGTATCTGTCGAGCTCAAGCCAAGCGTGGACCACGCAGCATCGCTGCTTCGGCTGTCACGTCCAAGCGGTGACGATGGAGGCTCTTTCCGTCGGGAAAAAGCACCAGTACCCGGTGGAAAACAAGGACCTGGGCGCGATGGTGCAGGCGCTGAAGATGGGCGTCACGGCGGGCGGACACACGACGGGCATCGCGTTCGAGGGCTCGGCCTGGGCGCGCTACGACCAGTGGGTGGGCAACAACGAAACCGATCAGCTTCTGCGCTACGCCAAGGAACTGCAAGGCGTGCAGGCGCAAAACGGTGCCATCAACGACGACGATCGGCGCTTGCCAGTGACCGGCGGCACGCTGCAGACGACGTTTCAGGCGGCGCAGACCTGGCGGCAGGCGTATGCCAGAACCGCGGATGCCAAGTGGCTGCCTCCGCTGCGACGGGCCGAATCGTATCTGGCCAGCCAGCTTTCAACGTGGAAAGGAAAAGGGCAGGCGGTCTATCTGCAGGATCTGAACTTCGTGCTGCTGGGCCTTTTGGCATCGGGCGTGACGCGGACCGAAGCCAACGCGCAGGGCTTGGTCAAGATGCTGCTGGCTCGCCAGAATTCCGACGGTGGATGGGGCCTAGACAGCCAGGCAAGCGACGCGTTTGCCACCGGCCAGACGGTGTACGCGCTGAAGACCGCCGGGTATTCCGACGACGATCTGCCCGTCGCGCGGGCCATTCGCTATCTGGTCAGCAAGCAGGGACAAAACGGCGCCTGGCGCACCTATCACAGCAACCAAGGCGGAGCCGACAAAGCCGAGACGATGTGGGCCGTGCTGGGCATGGTGACCGTCGATGTCGCCAGCTTGGCAGTCAGCGGCCTGATCGATGGGCAGCATGTTGAACCGCAGATGCGGATCGCGGTCACGGCCACCGACAACGCCGGTGGTGGCATTCAGCAGATCGAAGCCTTTGTCGACGATCTACCCGTCGGAAAAAGCTGCGGCGCCAAGCTTGAACAGATCATCGATGGCAGCAAGCTTGCAAGCGGGAAGCACCTGATCGACTTGGTGGCCAAGAACGGCAAGGGCCAGACCAGCCGCCGTCGGTTCGAGGTCTATGCCGGCGATGTTTTCCTGACCGATGTCGGCGCACGTTTCGACGACGCAAGCGGCACGTCGGTTATGTCGCTGCGCAACATCGCTCCGCAGGCAGAACAGGCTGGCGCCGTCGAGCTTGAAGTGTTCAGCACCACCGCAGGCAGCGATGCCAAGCCGCTTTCACGCGTCTATGGCGACAGCAAAAAGGGCCAGGTCGGCGGTCTGTCGTTTGTCTGGAACGGCAAGGGCAGCGACGGCAAGCCTCTGCCGCGCGGGCGCTATGTGGCCAAGCTTCACTTCCGCGATGCGCAGGGCCGCATCCGGCAAAGCGAAAGCGCGCTGTTTGTCCACGACAGCGAAGCCGAACAGCAGCGCAAGTTCGCAGAAGTCGAAGGCCAGATCTCGCTGCGCGGCGGCGCGTCTTCGGCCAACACCTTGGTCGAACTAGTCGACGAAAAAGGCCGCGTCATTCAGTCGACGCGAACCACCGATCAAGGCAACTATCGCTTCAAGACCGTCGACCGCGGCCAATATCGCGTCCGCGTGAAGAAGAGCGGCTTTTCCGATCTTGAACAAGACGTGCACGCCGCGCCGGCTGCCCCCGCCGCCAAAGCCAGCCTTAGCTGGTAATCACACGCCGCATCGACGCCACTTGCTTAGCAGCGGTTGAGCGGAATCAGCAGGCTGCGCAGGTTGTCGATGTTCGGTTCGTCCTGGCAGTTGCCTTTGCCTGTTCCGTCGAACACCAGATCCCCACCCATCGTCATCGCCGGGTCCATCAGCAGGGCCTTGAAGGCCGGCGATGGCATGCGTCCGTTGTTCTTGTAGGTGTTGTCAAGGATGCGCGTGCCGTCGCTGTTTGGCTCGATATCCAGGCCCATCGGGCTGACCAAGTTGGTCACGCTGACGATGGCGACAGCAACTGAGGAGTTGCCTTCGAAGCGGTTCTTGGTGACGGTGGTGTTGTCGGCCGCCATGATCAGCATGCCCAGGCCGGGGGGAACCTTGGCGACGGTCGACATCGGGTCGCCGAAGTTTTCGTGGTTGTTGTCGTGCACGTAGTTGTTGCGGACGATGCAGTCCTTGCCGACCTTGCTGGGGTTGTTCGGCAGCACAAAGACCAGAAGGCCGCCGGCGTTGTCCCAGGCTTCGTTGTCTTCGACTAGCGCGTCGACGGTGTTTTCGATCTCGATGCCGGCGACGTTGCCGTAGGCCTTGCAGCCGCGGACCACGGCCCGCTTGCTCTGGCCGACATAGATGCCCGCGTCCGAGATGCGCGAAGCGGTGCAGTTTTCGATCAGGATGTCTTCCGATTCGACGGGATAAAGACCGTACTTGCCGGCGTTGTCGGTGATGACATCGCGGAAGGTGACGTGGTGCGTCTTCTGCGTGGTGATGCCGTTGCCGCTGTAGTTGCGGACCAAGAAGCCGCTGATCGTAAAGTGCGCGCCGCTGACCACCACGGCGTCTTTGCGCAGCTTGCCGGCGTCCAGCGTACCGTCGAGGATCGGGCGGTCGTCGGATCCACCGCTGCCCACCGCGCCGCGTAGCTCAACGCCGGCGCGATTGACGTCGATGCTTTCCTTGTACATGCCGGGGCGCACCTGCACGACCCACTTGCTGCGGTCCTTGGGCATGGCGTCGATCGCGGCTTGGATCGAGTCGCCGGGCTGAACCACCATGTCGACATCGCCGCAGTGGGCGGTGCCAAGCAGCAACGCGCCGGGGACCAACAGACGAAGAACGGAACCAATCTGGCTTCGTAGGCTCATGAAAAACCTCTTTTGTGCGGAGGAAAAGGGCAGGCGGATCGCGCTACTTAAACGAGCGCAGGACGGGCAGGCCGGAAGGAACCTGCGTCGGGATCTCGGGGGTCAGCGACTCGTCGGTGAGCGCCTTCATGAAGGCGACCAGATCGGCGCGATCGCTTGGGGACAAGTCGAACTTGCGAATCTTGTCGTCCAGGTTCGGGACCATTAGCTCGTGACCGCCGCCTTTGGCGTAGAAGTCCATGACCTCTTCCAGCGTGCGCAGCGTGCCGTTGTGCATGTATGGCGCGGTCTTTTCGATGTTGCGCAGCGTCGGGATCTTGAACGCGTAGTTGTATCCGGCGTCCTTGGCGATGGCACCGCGACCCAGGTCCGTGTCGTACTTCGCTGGATCTTTTCCGTCGGGAACGCCGATGATCTTGTAGTCCTGGTTGGCGAAGTTCGGCAGCCCGTGACATTCGAAGCAGCGCGTGCTGACCGAACGAAACAGCTTCAGGCCGTTGCGAGCGCTGGGTGAAAGCGCGGTGGTATCGCCCGCCGCAAAACGATCAAAGGCCGAGTTGGCGCTGACGACAGTGCGTTCAAACGTCGCGATGGCCGCAGCGACGTTGTCGAAGGTAACGGCAGAGCCGCCCTGTCCGCCGAAGGCCGTGTCGAAGCGCTCGACATAGCCGGGGAACTTCTTGAGTTCCTCAACTAGCTCGGCCGGCTTTTGATCCATCTCGACCGGGCTTTGGATCGGACCCTTGGCCTGATCTTCCAGCGTGGTGGCGCGGCCATCCCAGAACTGTTCTTTGTTGAATGCAGAGTTCCACACCGTCGGTGCGCTGCGTCCCGTGCGCTGGCTGCGGATGCCGATCGAAAAGTCCAAGCCGTCCGCAAAGCCGCGATCGGGGTGGTGGCAGTGCGCGCAGCTGATGCTGTTGTCTCCCGACAAGAGCGGATCGAAGAACAGCAGACGACCTAGCTCGATACGCTCGGGGGAATTCAGGCTGCCGGCAGGGCGGTTCATGGCCGGAAACGGCTTCAGCAAGCCGTTGTCCATGTCGATCGGGGGAAGCGGAGCCTGGCATTCCCCTACGCCGCCTTTCCCGTCGACAGGTTCAACGATCCAGACCGCCTTTAGCCCCTTGGGACAGGCGATCTGCGGGCCGCCATCGCCTTGCCCGCAGCCGACCGCTACCAAGCCCAAAAGCAGCCCCGCCGACGCTAGCCCGCGTCGCGTCATTCGAGAGAACGTGTCATGTGAAGTCATCCGCGCAACGTAGACCAAGTACGCAAGCGCCCACAATCATCTGTGTGCGCCAGTCAACGATCAGAAGCTGATTTGCGCTTGTAGCTTCACGACGTTGTCATCTGGCAGCGTCTCTAGCGCGACTTGGCCCGGGCGCAGGCGCACGCGTTCGCCGTACGAATAGCGCGAGAACTGCACGAAGATCTGCGCGCCCAACAGCCAATTCACCGTCGCACCGATGCGCGGCGATACGATTCGCATGGCGCTGGCTTCGTCCTGCACATCCAGGACGACACGGTCGTAGCGCAGCGCAAAAAAGGCATACGGCAGCGGCTGATAGAACAGCTCTCCTCCCCACTTGAAGGCCAGGCGCCCGTCGCGGTTGATCGCCGGATCGGGATCGACTTGCTGGCTTAGGGTGTAGACGGTCATCGCGAAGAACTTCAGCAGCAGGTCGCCGCGTCGCAGAAAGCGCGTGCTCTGCGGAGAAAAGCGAGTCAGCACGCTTCGCAGGCTGAAGGTGTACTCGCCGGCCGCACTCCACAGTGAGCCATTGCCGTCGCTCTTATCGACGCCCAGGTAGTTTTCGTAAAGCCCGCGACCGCCCCAGGAATGCAGCGCTTCGATGGCCGGCGCCAGATACTGCACGGCGGATGCGCTGATCACCGAGCCCGCTAAGTACAAGCGACCCAGCCACAGGTTTAGCTGCGCATCCAGACCGACGACGCGCATGCCGGCATCGCGAAGCTCTTTTAGCTGTCGCTTGTCGCGCGACTGCGCATCCAAAAAGTAAAAGCCCACCTGCCCGATGCGGCGAATGTCGACGCCGGCGTGCAGATAATTCAACAGCGTCAGACCCTGGTTCGACTCGATGGCTTCCATGTGCGCGCCGACGCCCTGCAGCAGCCAGAACGAGATCCCCGACGCGACATGTTCAAAGTCGAAGCGAACCTGCACGCCCATCTGGTGCGTGCGACCAAACAGATACGTGTCGTAGTTTTCCAGCCAGCCGAAGCGATCCCAGAACGATCCGGCGCGCGCCGTCAGCTTGAAGCGCAGGCGTGGACCATCGGCCTGCCAGTTGAAGGTCAGGAAGCCCTGCGCGATGCCCCACTGACGATCGATGATCGGGCGCGCCC
Source organism: Polyangia bacterium (assembly GCA_041908565.1). Classification (GTDB taxonomy): domain Bacteria; phylum Myxococcota_A; class Polyangia; order Palsa-1104; family JAEUJZ01; genus JAEUJZ01. Next base: position 9,123 of record JAYRFD010000373.1, read on the forward strand.
AGTCGGAATACAGCGATCCCATCAGCGCGACTTCGCCACGCAGGTACTTGTTGCCGGCTCCCAGATAGATCTCGGACCAGTCGGATTCTTGCGTGCGGCTGTACAGAAAGCCCGATCGGAAGTAGTCGTCGTCGACGAGCCACGGTGTGTGGATGCTGGTCGCGGACTCACCAGGCGCGACGTTGTCTCCGCGCGATCGGAAGCTAAGCCGCAGCGGTGCGCGAAAGTATCCGGTGGCGCGGAAGTCGACCGGACCCACCGACAGCCCCATGCCGGGCTTTGAAACGGCAAGCTCGGTCGGCGCGCTGGTCGACGGTGCGGGCAGCGTTGGTGGAGCCTGCAGGATCGGCGCTGCGCTTTCGGATATCGCTTCGCCATCGGCGAGCGCAGGCCAAGGCAGAAGGGTCGCGGCCAGCAGCGTGGACCCTCGCAGACCCAGTCCAGACAAGGGACGAGATCGCATTAGCGCTGGCCTCCCGATGGACGGCCCTGTTCGTTTCGTCGACGGGACGCTCGTCGCATCAGCAAGATCAACACAAGCGCCGATGACCCGGCACCGACGCCCAGGGGCCAGGCGCGGCGCGTCGCAACCGACTGTCCGGGCGGCACACTGCACAGGCAGGCATCGGCATACGGAAGCTCAGCCGCCGTCGGAGCAGCGGGGTTGCTGGGGTTCTGCGGGTTGCCGGGCATGCCCGGCATGTCGGTGCTGCATGACAACGGGCGACCGCTGGACTTGTTGCCCATGCCGTCGCCGCAGTCGTTGGCTTCAATCAGCCCAGACCGATCGAGCATGGTCAGCACATAGGCGCCGCCGCCGTACCCGACCATCGGAATGCTGCCGGTGTACTTGCCGATGGTGCCGTCGCTGGCTACCGCGTTGTAAAGCTCGGGCAGCAGGTAAAAGTTGGCCGCGGCCTTTTCGATCACTTGCAGAAGGTTGTTCTTCGCTTCCTGTTCGCGCCCGGCCCGCCACTGCGCATCGGCGACGCGGAAGTCGATCAAGATCCACTCGTTGTTGTCGTACGACGACTTGCCGTCATCGTTGCGTTTGTAGCCGCCGCTCGACACGCGCAGGCGTTCCAACAGGTCCAGGGTCGCCTTGCCGGTGCGGTCGCTGTACTCGCTGTCCTTCAGGATGTTCCACGTAAACGCCTCGGCCACCGCCCCGTCGAGGTACTGGTTCATGCCAAGCTCTTCGGTCGATCCCGCGATGGCGCCTTCGCGATCCAAAAATGCCGCAAAGAAGCCGGCCCGCGCACGGCTCGACAAGTCGCGATAGGTCTGGCTTTCGGCGTCGCGTCCGCCCTTTTTCAGCATCGCCGCCAGATCGCAGAAGCCGCGAATCGTCGCCATCGTCGTGTACGCAAAGTGTTTGTCGTTTTCGACGTGAACTTCCCAGATCGATGAATCGGCCTTGGCGATGCCCGACGATTCCAGGTTGGCCGACAGCGGCTTGCCGACGCCCTGTGACAGCGCATCCAGCACCGTCGGTCCCAGGCGCGTCTTTTGGCTTAGCCAGGCGGTGTTGCCCGATGAATCGACGTACTGACGCGCGGCCCACAGCATCATGCCCCAGCCGTCGATTTCGACGTTGGGCGTCGGCTGTCCCGAATAGTCCGCTTCCTCTTCGCCGTTGCCGAAGTAGCGCACGACCGAGATTCGATAGTCCTGGTTGCGCACGTACGACTTGAACTTGCCGACGGGATCGGCGTTCAGGAAGAACTCCAGCGCCATGCGCGCCTCTTCGTGGTGACCCATGCGAGCCAGCGCCACGACGCCGTACATGGCGTCGCGCACCCAGCCGGTGTGCCATTCGCCGATGGGCAAGCTAGCCAGCACCATGCCGTAGTTCTTGCGGTTGGGCAGATACG
>JAYRFD010000374.1:0-2185 GCA_041908565.1 Polyangia bacterium
ACGATGGCGTGCGTGTTAAATCCCGCAACACCGTCCTGCGCCGTGCCCTTCATGCGCAGGTTCGCCAGGTCGAAGACACCGCCCAGATCGACGTAGAAGCCGTCATCACGCGGACCGGCCCACACCTTGCCGCCTTCCGTGGTCGACTTGATAAAGGTCGCCGCGAACGCGTCGTCGTACGTGGCCGAAGTCGCGCCACCCTTTTGGAAGTTGGTGTACGTGCGCGGGCCGATGCGCGGTGGAGCCACCGGCACCGCGTCCGCGACCACCGTCGGCCTGCCATTTTCGATGCGCGTCACACGCATCGTCATCTTCTGACCAGACAGCTGCGCAAAGAACTCTTTGCCGCCACCCGGAGGCGCCGTCTTGTTGGCCACATCGACGCGAGCGATCGGCGTCTTGGTGAACTGGAACTGATACGTGTAGACATCGGCCAGGCTGCTGGTGCCGCGCGCGATGTGCAGCTCATACAGAACGTCGGGAGAAAACTCGTGGAAGTTGGGACCGCCCGACGGTTCTTCCAGCGGGTTGTAGCCCAGCACCACGTGCAGGTTGGCGTGCGTTCCTGGCGTGACCCAGGCCCAGACGTCGGTGTTGTCCGCGGCCGGATCGTTGGCAATGGCGGGCGCTTCGCGGTGGCTGGATGCCTGCGCGCTGCCTGCTACTGCGCCCAGCGCAGCGAAGGCCAAAAGCGAAGTCGTAAGGATCGTCTTCTTGGTCATTTCGATCTCCAAGCAAAAGGGCATTTGCGTGCTGCACTAAAACGAGATGCGGTACACCGCGCCGCTGCCGCCGGTTCCGACGGTGACTCCGCACCACGAGAACACGTCAGCACTGCGCGCGCGGTGCAAGCCGCCGGCATCCGGGTTGTTTTCCAGGCCCTGGTTGATGGTGGTGACTTCGCGGGTGTCGACGTTGACGCGATAGACCGTCGAAGTTCCCAACACCGCGTCCTGACCCGACACCAGCAGCGTCTTGCCGTCTTGGCTGATCGAGATGCCGGCCGGATAGCCGACCTTGATGCCGGACACGATCTCGTTGGCGCTGCTACCCTCGATCTGAAACACCGACGACAGACCGTTCTGCGCGGCGGCCGTGTTGGTGACGTAGACCGCTCCGCTGCGGCTGATGGTGATGCCACCGGGATCGGTCAGCGGATCGCCAGATGCCAAGGTCTGCAGTCCGCCCGCCAGCTTGAACACGCCGGGCTTGCCATCTGCCGTGGTGCCGGTGAAGTACACCACGTCGGCGTTGTCCTGCTGCGCGACTTCCACCCCGCGCGGTCGCAGGCCAACGGTCTCGGCCACTGCGGTCGGCGTGCCACCCGCCGCTGGCAGTGAATACAGCGCACCCGACTTGGCATCGCCCATCGGATCGTTGGGGTCGTGCCCCGCGGCCGAGTCCGCGATGTACAGCGTGTTGTCATCGCCGCTGATCGCGATGCCAAACGGTGACACCAGCGGCGCTCCCACGAAGACCGGCGTGGCGGCTCCACCGGCTGCATCGACGCGGAATACGCCCATTCCGCCGGTGCCCATGGCCGTGAAGTAAAACGTCTTGCCATCGCTGGTCGGCACGCTATCTAGCGGAAGCTGATAGTCGCCCGAGGTGGTCGCAGCCGACGGCGTAAAGTTCGCCCCCAAGGGGGGTGGCCCACCACTGCACGCCGACAAGCCCAGGCCGACAAACAAGCCCAAGGCTGCCAGAGTCAGCGGACGGCGCCGACTTCCTAAGCAAAGTCTTCCCGTCATTCGTTTCCCCTCTCTGTTTCAAGCGGGCGTCTGTGCGCAGAACGCATGCGCCCTGCTGCACCCGCCCACTGCGATCTACGATCCAGCCCGCCACGCGGTTCCGCAGCGCAGCGGTCAAGTCGGCGTTCTCGACGGGAAATCGGCCTGCCTTCGCGAGTCACAGATTGCGGTTCGCAAACGCAGAAGTACGCAGCTGCGCGATCGCAAGTCGGTCTGCGATACATTGCCGCTTCATGAGCTGGGCGTCCTTTTTTGAACGGCCTCAAATTCGGAGCTTGCTGTGCACAGGGCTTCTGGTGTCGCTGCCTTCGCAGCCGGTCGCGGCCAAGGAAGGAAGTTGGGGACCGTGGCAGGGACGCGCCGCGCTGGGCGCCGAACTGTCGACGCGATCCTTCGGCATCTTCGATCTAGGTCTGCGCAAAGGACCGCTATCG
>JAYRFD010000375.1:0-2652 GCA_041908565.1 Polyangia bacterium
ATCATCGCCGAACGCTATCAAGTCGTTGAACGCCTGTCCGCCGGCGGCATGGGCGTCGTCTACAAGGCCCGGCACATCGCGCTGGATGATCTGGTCGCGCTGAAACTTCTGTTGAAGCCGCAGAAGGAAGAAGACCAGAAGCGCTTCCTGCAAGAAGCTCGCGTCGCGACGAAGATCAAGCATCCAAACACCGTGTACGTGTCCGACTTTGGCGTGCTGCCCGACGGACGATCGTACCTGGCCATGGAGTTTTTGCGCGGCAAGACCTTGGCCGAAGCCATCCACGAAGCCAGCCGCGAACCGGTTTCGACCAGCGCCACCACCAAGCCCGCTCCAGCGCCCAGCAGCCCTTCCGGCCCGCAGGCTGGTGGGGCCAGCAACCCGACGACAGCGACGGTTGGCGAAAGCCGGATGGATCCTCTGCGCGTCTGTCGCATTGCCGTGCAGATCGCGCGCGGCCTCCTTGCCGTCCACGAAAAGGGCATCGTCCACCGGGACTTGAAGCCCGAAAATGTCTTTCTGGTCGAGCAAGACGGGCAGCAGGACTTTGTGAAGATCGTCGACTTCGGCATCGCCAAGACCACGCGGGTGGTCACGAGCGAAAAGGCCGCACCGTCGGCACAGAGCCAGCCGTCGATCAATCGCGACGAGATCATCAAAGCCGTCGAGCAGGCCGGCGATGCCTTGAATGTGCCGGCCAGCGTGACCTTGCCGGGCTCGGTCATGGGGACGCCGGCGTATATGTCGCCCGAGGCCATCGACGGTCGCTTGATCGATGCGCGCGCCGACCAATATTCGCTGGGCTGTGTCCTGTTCGAGATGCTGACGGGGCATACGCCGTTCCGAGCCCGCAGCGCGGCCGGCATGCTGATGAAGCACTTGAGCGATCAGCCGCCCAGCTTGGGAACGCGCACGGTGCCCGTGCCAGCGGGCTTGGAACAGCTGATCGATCGCCTGCTGAAAAAGACCGCCGACGAACGTCTGCCGTCGATGCGCGAGGTGATCCAAGCGCTGGATCGCGAGGTCGATCTGCTGCTGGTGGCGCGCGGCGAAAAGACGGTTCTGCCGACGGCACTGGCTGGGGCGATCTCGGGCAAGGGGCTGGGCGCGGCGCTGGTGCTGGGGCGTCGGCGGATCCCACTTTTGGCGCTTGTTCCGCTGGCCCTGGTGCTGATCGCGGCCGGCGGAAGTGGCACATACTACCTTTTGAAGCGACAGAGCCGTCCGACGCTGAAACCGGGCGAGATGCTGGCTCTGCGGACGCGCGCACTGGAGGTCCTGCGCGGGGATTTGGCCAGTCGTGCCGATGCCGCGCTGCGCGTGGGCGCCGTGCAGGCGATGGGGTTCAGTCAAGAACCGTCGCTGCGCGAGAGCCTGGAAGCGGTGCTGGCCGAAAAGGACGCCAGCCCCGATCTGAAAGCACAAGCCGCCACGACCCTGGGTCTGCTGGGCGATCGCAAGGCGGCCGCGGCGCTGCGCAAAGCCCTTGGCGATTCCAGCGATGTGGGCGTGCAGATCGCCGCCGCGTCATCGCTGCGCCTGCTTGGCGACAGCAGCGGCGAAGCAGAGCTGGTGCGGCTTCTGGACAGCAAGCAGGCCGAAGCGCAGTTCCGCGCCGCGTTGCTGCTGTGCAACAGCGGCCCACCCGATGCGCAGAAGCGAAGCCGCGATCTGCTGCGTGCCTACGAAAAGCGCGACACCGTGCCCGACGACATCAAGCTGGACATCTGGACCTGCTTGGCGCGTTCTGGCGACGACGCGGCGCGGGCGGCCCTGCAGGGCAAGCTGCAAGCGGTGGGACCGGCTGTGCTGCGGGTGATGACGGCGTCGCGCTTGGCTCAGCTGGGCGACGGAGCGGCTCGCGGCTTTTTGACCGATGTCGTGCGCAAGAAGGAACCCGAACAGCTGCTGGCTGCGCGCCTGCTGTCCGGTCCCGACGAGCCCGCATATCGTCCCCTGTTTCGCGAAGTGGTCGGGGCCAGCCATGCCGGTCTGCCGGCCCGCGTCCTGGGCAGTGAAGGCTTGGGGGCCAGCGCCGATTCCTTCGATGCGCGTCTGTTGGGCACACTGCTCGATCCGCCGACCGAGGCTCCGCTGCGGCAGGCCGTCGCGGGCGCCATCTTGCAGCTGGCGGCGCAAGATCCGTCGCTGTGGTCGGCTCGCAGCCTGGCCTGGGCGCGTGGAGCGCTGTCCGATCGCGACTGGCTGGTGCGTCAAGCCGCCGTCGATGTGTTGGCCGATAGCGGTACGCAGGACTCGCTGGCTTTGTTGGTCGCCCTGTTGAAAGACGCCGATCCACGCATGCGACGGAGCGCCGCCAAGGCTCTGGGCCGTCGCAAAGAGCTGGCGGCCCTGCTGGCGCTGCGTCCTGCTTTGGAAGACAGCGATGCCGGCGTGCGCGTCGAAGCCCTGCGTTCGATGGCGCGCCTGGTGACGACCTTGGGCAAGCTGGGCGTGCGGGATCTGGCTGGCCAGATCGGCACGTCGCTGCGCGCGCTGATCGATCGCGGCGATCGGACCCCCGCCAACGAACGCTTGCTGGCCTTGGGCATCCTGGCGCGCTTGGGCGATCGTCAGCTGGCCGAGCAGATCCTGTCGTTCAAAGACACCACCGATCCCGAAGTTCGTCGGCTGTTTGTTGAACAGCTCGAC
>JAYRFD010000376.1:0-2076 GCA_041908565.1 Polyangia bacterium
ACGTGCAAGGGCTGCCGGCCGGGCGCTGCGTCCGCGTCGTCAATGCGCTGCCCAGCCTGCCGGTCATGCCGCCCCCCAGCGATGCGACGAGCGGCCTGCGTCTTTTGTGCATCAGCCGCCTGCACCCCGATGAACCCAAGGGCGTCGATGTGCTGCTGCGCGCGCTGGCTCGGCTGCCTGATTCGGCGGCGTCGCTGACGGTGATTGGCGATGGCGCGGCGCGTCCGGCCCTGCAGGCGCTGGCCCAAAACCTGGGACTTGCGGATTCCCGCGTGCGCTTCCTGGGGCACGTGCCCGATTCAATCCGCGATGCCGAGCTGTCCGCCTGCGATGTCTTCGTCCTGCCCAGCGAAAGCGAGGGCTTCGGCATCGTCTACCTGGAAGCTTTGGCTCGCGGCAAGCCGTGCATCGCGGCGCAGGCTGGCGGCGCGCCCGAGATCGTCGTGCCAGAACAGACCGGCCTTGTGATTCCGGTGCCCGCGGCGGCGCACGTCGCCGATCTGTCGGCGGCCATCTTGCGTCTGTCGGATCCTGTGCTGCGTGCGCGCTTGGGGGCGGCGGGTCGACGCCGGGTTTTACAGGACCACAGCGCGGCCGCGTTTGCGCAGCGGGCCCAGGCCTTCTTCGCGGCGCTAGGCGGGCGGGCCCCCGTCGCAGGACACGAAGTATGAAGACTCTGTCAGCTTTGTTTGCCGGCGGCCGGGCCGATCGGCAGAATGATCGCCGCTTTTAAGGAGACCGCAGCCATGCCCAGAACATCCGGAACATCGGGAACCAAGGTACGCCGCCCGATGAAGAAGCTTGAAAAGAAGAAGACCCCGCCCACGCGGGTCGGAAAGAAAGGTGTCGTGAAGAAGGCCGAAAAGACGGCCGCCAAGAAGGCGGCGACGAAGCCGGCGACGAAGCCGGCCCAGAAGGTCGGCACGAAGTCGGTCGGCACGAAGTCGGTCGGCACGAAGTCGGTCGGCACGAAGTCGGTCGGCACGAAGTCAGTCGCCAAGAAGTCGGTCGCCAAGAAGTCGGTCGCCAAGAAGTCGGTCGCCAAGGGCTCGGCTGGCGCGAAGCGGGCTGGGGCTGCGAAGGCGACGGCTGGGCGGGCTCGACGAGACGCAGGCACGGCCCCGCGCCTGGTGCACGCCACCTTGACGGAGCTAAAGCCGCGGCTGCGGGCGCTGCCGGACGCGGATGTGGTGGCGCCGACGCTGCCGGTCGAACGCCTGGTGGCCGAAGGCGTTGAGCTGGCCAGTGTCGCCTGGCGCGATCTGCAGAAGCTGTCGAGCGCCGGCCTGGATCGCACGATCGTCATCCAGCTGGGCAAGCGAGCGCAGGCGCTGTCGGAAGCGCAGGCCGAGCTGGTGGCGCTGCGCAGTCGGGGCCGCAGCAGCGAAGAAGAAGACCTGATCGAAGAGAGCCGCGAGCTTCGATCGGAGGTCTTGTCGGCCGGTCGCCTGGCGCTGCGCGCGGATCCGCTGGCGCAGAGCAAGCTGGACGACATTGCCGAGGGCGAGAGCCTGGATGATCTGCTGCAGGATCTGCAGGACCTGGCGGCGGTTCTGCGGACGTACCCGCAGGCGTTTGCCAAGGTGGGTCTGAAGCCGAGCACGCTGGCCAGCTGGGCGGAAGTGCTGTGGCTGCGGCTGGGCAAGCTGTTGGCGGAACGGCGGGCGGGCGATGAATCGGTCGACGCGGCCAAGGACCTGCGGGACCGCGCGGCGACCTATCTGTCGGATGCGATTGCGCTGACGCGGGCGACGGGGGCCTATGTGTTTCGCAAGGATCCGCGGCGGCTTTTGAGCTATCGCAGCGCGTACTATGCCGAGCATCGAGCCCGCAGCGAGCGCGCCAACAAGCCTGCGACCCCGCCTGCTCCGGTGACTCCGCCCGCTCCGCCTGCTCCGGTGACTCCGCCGGTTGACCCAGAAAAGTAAGAAGGTCTTTCAGAAGAACTGCGGACGTCCACGGCGCGATTGTGCTGCAGGGCTGGGGGCTCGGCGGGCGCGGAGACCTTGCTTTGAATGCTCTCGGCGCGATTGTGCTGCAGGGCTGGGGGCTCGGCGGGCGCGAAGACCTTGCTTC
>JAYRFD010000377.1:0-1508 GCA_041908565.1 Polyangia bacterium
CTCGCTGCGAGCGATTGATGCCCAGCGCCGCCGACATCATCAACGACAGCACCCAGCGCAGATCGCCATCGACCACCGGACGCCGCAGCACGGCCTGCGTGTTCTGCGGCAAGCTCGGCAGCGCCGCACCCAGCGCACGCCAGATTACCGTGGCCAGCTCGATCAGCTTCGCACGCTGCGCGCCGCGACTCATGGCCGCCCCGCCCAGCGCAGCATCATCCAGAATGGCTTGCCCGCGGTCCCCCGCGTGACGGCCACACCGACGCAGCGGCGATCTCCTGCGCTCGCCTTTGCGACTGCGCCACCCGCATCGGGAGTCACATCATCATCTACTGCGACGCCGCCCGACGCTTCTACTTCGACGATCGGCCCCAGCGGCATTGCGTGGCCATAGTCCGTTGTGCTGATCGCGCCCTTGGGATGCGGCAGGACGATCGCGTGCGCGCGGCGTCCAGGGCCAGGCGGCTCGACTTCCCACACACCATCTTTCTGAACGCCCGTCAGGCGTACCCAGCGCCCCTGCGCGATAGTGCCTGCCTTGGCAATGACCGCGATCTTGTTCATGCGCGCAACCTCGCTCGCAACACCAGGCCGTTGTGATTCCACAGCGCGTTGCTGGTCGCGCTGATGCGCTCGCCCGCCGCGACGGTCAGCGTGGCCGCTGAGGACGCCGACACTTGACCCACGGGCACCGTCAACGTCACCGCGGTCGTGCTTGGAAAGCCGCCGGTACTCGGGGCGCGCAGCAGCGTGATCGTCACGTTGACGTTCGTGCTCGCTTGCCCTTCGACCCAGAAGTCGCGCAGCGTGCCGGCGACTGTGCAGACATCGGGCACGACGTTCAGAGACAGCATCTCGACTTGCCCATCCACGCCGAACGAGCTACCCGGCAAGAGCTGCTGCGTCCGCGATGCGCAGAGCTGGATGCTCTGAAGATGCGTGCCACCACCCGGCGTGATGGCGTCGAGCTTCACCTTGTCGGCGGCAGACATGAAGCCTGCAGCGGTGTTGGTCGCAGTGGCATGCAGCGATCCACCGGATTGATTGCCATGGCCATGTGTGTGATCCGCGCGAGCCGCAGAGGTCGCCAAGCCAACGCTGCTGGTCGCCGCGATATTCGGAGGCGTAGCGCCGGACAGCGGTGTAGCGGTCGCACCGCTCGCGATGCCATCGAGCTTTGTCTTGTCGGCATCCGACAAGAAGCCCGGCGTAGTCGCAGTCGCCAGCGCGTGCAGCGCACCGCCCGCCTGATTGCCGTGACCATGTGTGTGATCACCGCGAGCTGCTGCGGTCGCAGTTCCTACGCTGCTGGCCGCCGCGACATTCAGAGGCGCAGCAGCGGACAGCGGTGTGGCGGTAGCGCCGGCAGCGATGCCATCGAGCTTCGTCTTATCGGCATCCGACAAAAAGCCCGGCGTAGTCGCAGTCGCCAGCGCGTGCAGCGAACCGCCAGCCTGATTGCCGTGCCCATGCGTGTGATCACCGCGCGCTGCTGCGGTCGCTGTTCC
>JAYRFD010000378.1:0-6676 GCA_041908565.1 Polyangia bacterium
AGCTCGCGCGTGACGATCGCTACGCTCTTGCGAAGAAGCTCGCAGGTGGCGTGGTACTCGTCGCGCGAAAGCTCCATCAGGTCGGCGGTGTGTCGCCGCGGCACGACCATGATGTGCCCGCTGTTGTACGGGAAGCGGTTCATGATCACGAAGGCCTGCGACGTGCAGTGCAGGATCTGATGTGTCTCGAAGGCGGCGGGACCTTCGGCGGGGAAGCGGCAGAAGATGCACTCCTGCGCGCTGTCGGCGGCGGCCGCGCTGGGCCCGCTGCCGCTGCTGCTCAAGATGTACGCCATGCGCCAGGGCGCCCACAGTCGATCGATGGCCATGTTGGTTCCTCGCGGACAGCAATATCACCTCTTTTGTGTCCTGGGCAGACGGCACGCAGTCGCGCCGCCGCCGTCGGACCGCACGTGTGCCTTCCCTGGCTGGGGGCGACCGTGGTATTGAATTTGCCTACGGTTTTGCGCCGTACAGCCGGGGGGCTGCGCACGTGCGACTGCTCAAACAGGTACGCCTGCACTTTCAGGAAGGCACGTCAGACAAGGTCTACGAGATCGACCTCTGCGAGATCGCGCCGGGCCGCTGCGTGGTGAACTATCGCTTCGGTCGTCGCGGCAGCCGCTTGCGCGAAGGCAGCCACACTGCGGCTCCGGTCCCGCTGTCGGAAGCGGATCGCGCATTCGAAGCGCTGGCCGCGTCCAAGCGTGCGAAGGGCTATCGCGACATCGCAGCCGGATCCACCGCTGCGCCGCCGCCCAGTCCCAGCCCCAGACCATCGGCTGCTGCGACGGCAGCCGCGCACGGGGCGCGCACACCGGCTGATTTTCGCGCGCAGGCCGTGCTCCGTCGTCTGCAGGCGGGCCCGCGTGGTGGAACGTGGCGCATCGAACGCGCGATCTGGCGGGCCGGCGAGCTACAGATCCGCGCCGCTGTCCCAACGCTGATCCGCCTTCTGGGCGGCGGGGCCATGCGCGACTACTGCATCGTCTGGGCGCTGGGCCGCATCGGCGATGACAGCGCGGCCGAGCCGCTGGTTAACCTGTGGCGCGCAGCCAGCACACCGGACATGGTGCGGCGCATTGCCGTCGAGGCACTGCGTCTTTTGGGCAGTGATGCCATGCGGGCCGAGATGGCTCGTGATCTATTGGATGAGCTGCCAAGCGATCTGCGGCGCGCCGCGCAGACCGGCAACCAGGAAGCACTGCTGTCGGCGCTGAATCGTCACGTCAGCGGCAGCGATGCCGCGCGCTACGAAGTGCTGGAGACGCTGTACCAGATCGACACCGAGCAGGTGCGGCCGGCGCTGCTGGCGTTCCTGCGGACCGCGCCGCTTTCACAGAACTACTTTCAGCGGCTGCGCTATCTGTTCAAGGCGGCGGAAATCCGACGCGATGGCGAGGTCTTTGGTCTGCTGGCCTATCGCTTCGCCAAAGAACGGCCCGGCGCCCGAGCCTATGGAACGCGCGGTCGATCGGCCTACGGCCCGGTGACGCGGACCTATCTTCAGCTTCGCGTGTGGCGCACTCTGCGGCGGCTGGGCGCGCTGTCCGATCGCGACTTTGTGAAGATGGCGGTCGGCACGCTGCTGCCCTTTGTTGATGCCGATGCGGTGCCGGTGCGCAGCGTCGGTCGAAACCACTGGGATGGCTTCGCGCCGTACTGGGCCTTCAACCACCTGCTGTATGGCCGAAGCGGTCGATACAAAGCGCAGCGCAACGCCAAGGCCTGGCGCTGCAAGCCCGGCTATCGCCCCGGCGATCCAGAACCGGCGCTGCACGTTCGTGAAGAGTCGTTCCCAGCGCTGTGGACCGAACAGCCTGGCGGCCTTTTGCATCTGCTGGCGGAAAGTGAGTGCGCGCCCGTGCATGGCTTCGCAGCCCGCGCGCTGCGCGCGTGTCCGCAGGTCCTTTCTGATCTCGACAACGAAACGCTGCTGCTGCTGCTGTCTCGTCCATATGAAGTGACGGCCCAGCTTGGCTGCGAGATTGCCGCGCGACGCTACCAGCCGATGGCACCGGACCTGCCCTTGGTGTTGGCCGTTGCCAGCTGCGCAGCGTCGTCGGGGCGGGCGCAGGCCCATCGTTGGATCGAAGAAGGACGCGGCTTCTTTTTGATCGATGGCGAATTTCTGTTCGCGCTGTGCACCAACCGGCACCGTGACACGCGCGAAGTGGCGCTGCGGCTGCTGCGGGCAAGCTCACTGCCTGATGCGGCCGCGCGCACGCTGATCGGTCGCTTGCTGGCCAGCCTGTTAAAGCTGGGCAGCGATGACGCGGCGAGGGCGCAGGCGCGTGATGTGGCGGCCATCTTGCTGCAGGGACTGGGACAGGGACCGACATCGCCGCTGCGCAGCATGGCAACGCGCGCGATCTTCGATCTGCTGCGCCATCCGCTGGCCGATGTGCAAGAGCTGGGGGCCAGCCTGCTTCTGCAGCATGAAAGCGCCGTCAGCGCGCTGTCCAATCGCGATCTGGATGAGCTGCTGAGCACGCTGCTTTCGTCGAGCTTCGAGCCTTTGCGTGGGCTTGGCGTGCGGCTTCTGGGGCAGCTATCCGATGCGCGGCTGTGCGAACAGCACGGGCTGCTGCGCACGCTGTGCACGCATCCACTTGCGGATCTGCGCAGCGGATCGCGTCCGCTGATTCGTCGGCTGGCGACGCTGCAGCCGGCTTCGGCCAGCGCCTTGGCACACACGCTGATCAGCGTGCTTCTGGGGGCCGAGCCGCACGAAGGCGTGCACGCGCATGTGCTGGCCCTTCTGCGCGAGGATCTGGCCCCTGCGCTGCAGCACATCGCGATGGCCGATGGGCTGCATCTGGCCACCGCGGAATCGACCGCAGGCTTGGAACTGGCAGGGCACTTGCTAAGCACCCATCCGCACTGGGCCGATGACCTGCCAACCGCCCGCATCGTCGGCCTGGCTGGCGTCGAGGTCCGCGCCGTGCGTGAGGCCGCTTGGCTGTATTTCCAGCGCATCCTGCCGCGACTGCACAGCGACCCTGGAGAGCTGGCGCAAGCCGTGCGCATCGCCGAGAGCAAGTGGGACGACTCGCGCGAGTTCGCCTTCCGCATGCTGCGCGAGGAGTTCGGCGCGAAGGACTACACGGCAGAGATCCTTATCGGCATCTGCGACAGCGTGAAGCCCGATGTGCAGTCCCTGGGGCGCGAGCTGATCACGCGTCACTTCAACGCCGAAAACGGACCCGATTATCTGCTGAAGCTCAGCCAGCATCCGTCGACGGATCTGCAGCTGTTCGCGACCAATTATTTGGAGTCGTTCGCCGCCGGACAAGTCGAAAGGCTGCGCGCCTTGCGACTGTACTTTGTCAGCGTGCTGTCGCGCGTCAACCAAGCCCGCTTGGCCAAGCGACGCGTGCACGACTTCCTGCGGGCCGAAGCGAAGAAAAGCGTGGAGGCCGCGGCTGTGATCAGCGAGATCCTAAGTCGAGTGTCGGCCACGGTGGCGATTGGCGATCGAGCGTGCGCGATCGAGACACTGCTGGCCATCGACTCGCAGCATCCAGGCATCGGAACGCCAATCCAGCGACGGCCGGCCCCGCTGCGTGAAGCGACCGAACGGCGTGTGCGCAAGGCATCCAGCACGGAGGGTCGAGGTGCAGTTTAACTACGCCTACAAAGGCAAGTCGGCCGTCGATAACAGCCGACTCGACTCGACCGCGATGTCGTTTTCACCCGACGTTAAGCGCGAGCCGACCTATTTTTCCGGTGAGCTGAAAAAGAGCATCGAGTTCCGTGAAGCAATCAGCGCGCTGCACGACGTCGTCGTTTCCGATCTGCGCTTCAAGCCGAAGGACAAGACGGAATACAAGGCCTGGGCCGCGCAGCAGGAACAGCTGAACTGGCAAGAGATCGCCGGTCGCCGCAAAGAAGTCGCGGATCGCATCCGCGGCCTGCGCACCGAACTGGATGATCTGCAGCAGCGCAGCGCCAAGCGCATGGCGCCGTTCTATCAAGCCAAGCGGCGCTACTTCGAATACCTGTACGAAAAAGATCGCGACGCGTGGTTCGTTTTGGACCCCGTGATCACCGTCCACCCCGACGAGATCTTCTTCGAGTGCTTCAGCCAAGACGAGTCGAGCTACGGCCGCTTGGGGGCCAGCTACGACGTGTTTCAAGGCATTGGCGAGCTCGCCTGCGGCACCACCAACATCGACTATTCCCAAGCGCTGTACGATGAGTTTCAGAAGGTCCGCACCTACAAGAACACGCAGCTCAAGGTCGATCCATCGGGCTTCGATGTGAAGACCACCGGCGAGGCCGACTTCCGCGAAGTGAAGATCGATCTGCCCGACAGCTGGGTGCGCGGCTTCCTGCAGGTCAACTCGGCGATGGCGTTGCCGGCGATCACGTTTCGTTTGCATCCGATGGACGTGCACAACTTGTGCTTCGTCCTGCGGCGCCACAAAGAAAAGATGGGGCCGCGCAGCATGCGTTATGTGCTGACGCCGGGGCAGCCGGTTCGCGTGATCTTCGATCCGTGGAAGCTAGAGATCACCTGCCCGCGATCGATCTACGAAGGCGCGACCGCGCACGAGATCCGCGTCTGGGGTCGTCGCCGCATCCACATCTTGGAGCGCTTGGTTCCCATCGCGCGCCACTTCACCGTGCATCTTCTGGGCAGCGGTCTGCCGTCGTTTTACGTCGCCGATCTGGGCGATATGTCGTTCACGCTGGGTCTGTCGGGCTGGACCGCCAACGACTGGGCGGCGTCCGGCAACTTCGATCTGATGGCGCCGCGTGCCGATGTTGATGAACTAACCAAGCGCCGCGTGTTTGCCGGGCTGCGCGAAGGCTGGCTGGACAAACCCGATGCCTTGGCGCGTCGGCTCGATCTCGATCGTTCCGTCGTGCTGGGCGCGCTGTCGGCGTACACGCAGGCCGGGCGCGCGATCTTCGATCTGAACAAAGGCGTGTATCGCGTGCGCGAGCTTTCGCGCGAACCGCTGCCCATGGATCGGCTGCGCTTTGCCAACCCGCGCGAAGAAAGCGCGACCCGCTTGGTTGTGCAAGCCAAGGGCGTTCGCATCACGCACGCGGCTGCGGATGGAAGTGGTGTGTTGACCCTGCGCGGCCAGATCAAAGACAAAGAAAAACGCTTCGATTCGTCGTTGATTATCGACGCAGATGAGCGCATGATTCGTGGGGAGTGCGCGTGCAACTTCTATCAGCAGAACAAGCTGTATAAAGGTCCGTGCGAGCACATGCTGGCCTTGCGCATGCAACATCGGCGCAGCGCTGGCTTGAGTTCGTGATTTCAGTTTCCAGGGGGGAGGAGCGAGGGACTCTTCTTGCAACCGGACGGTGGATCGCCGTCCATGCAGCATGGCTGTTCGTGCATCACTGGTCCGCTCTTTACTGTGCGGTCCTGGGCCTGGCGTCGCAATTGCGGTGTGGTTTTCGGAAAACCAATGTCCGACGCCAGGCCCGTACCGCTCGAGTTGAGACAGCCCAGTCCTGTGAGTTCTTCGAAGTCAGCTCTCTCGCCCTCTCCCCTGGTTTCTTTTTCCTTCGCGAGTGAACGTCGCCATGGCTGAACCGCCCCGGACGCGCCAAGAACTCTACGAGCGCATTGCAGCCGCATCGAAAGACGAAGTCGTTCTGCAAGAGATGATTCGTCTGGGGTTCTGGCCCGCGGCCGGCAGCTTGCCCCAGGATCCCGCCGACGAGATTCGCCAGCGTGGCGAGCTTCAGCGGCAGCTGGATCGGCTGCACGAACAGAACCGCCACCTGTACAACGAGCAGGCGCTGATCAAAGAGCTTCGCAAGCGACGCCTGGCAGAGTCGAAGCGCAAGCAACAAGAGACCAAAGAGCGCCGCGAGCGCGAGCGCTTGGCGCGGGCCGAAGCCTGGAAGCAAGAGAAGGCGCGCAGCATCGTCTACGTCGGCGAAGGCGTGTCGGCTGGACTGGGACGACAAGAGGGCAAGGCGGATCGGTTGAAGGCGCAGGGCCTGCCGGTGGTCGCGACAGCTCCGCAGCTGGCTTCGGCGATGAAGATGGCCGTCGGGGCGCTGCGCTTCCTGTGCTTTTCGCGCAAGACTTCGAACATCTCGCACTACGTTCGCTTTCGCATTCCCAAGCGCACCGGAGGCGAGCGCCTGATCTCGGCACCGATGCCGCGCTTGAAGGCCGCGCAGGCCTGGGTGCTGCACGAGATCCTTGAGAAGCTATCGACCCATGAAGCCGCGCACGGCTTTGTCCGCGGTCGATCGATCGTCAGCAATGCGCGCCCGCATGTGGGGCACTCGCTGATCATAAATGTCGATCTGAAGAACTTTTTCCCGACGGTGGGATACCGACGCGTCAAGGGTCTGTTCCAGGCCTTTGGCTACAGCGAAGAAGTCGCGACGCTTCTGGGCCTGCTGTGTACAGAGCCCGATGTCGAAGAGCTGGTCCTAGATGGCCAGCGCTATTTCGTCGCGCTGAGTGATCGCCACTTGCCGCAGGGCGCGCCGACCAGCCCCGCGATCACGAACCTTCTGTGTCGCCGGCTCGATCGTC
The DNA here is from genome assembly GCA_041908565.1 of Polyangia bacterium. Lineage (GTDB taxonomy): Bacteria > Myxococcota_A > Polyangia > Palsa-1104 > JAEUJZ01 > JAEUJZ01. Next base: position 6,524 of record JAYRFD010000378.1, read on the forward strand.
GCTTGCAGCGGATGGCTGATGAGCTGGGCTTTGTCTATTCGCGCTACGCCGACGATCTGACGTTTTCCGCCAAGAGCGAAGACGTGGGGCAAGCGGCCGAAGTGCTGCGCCGCCTGCGCAACATCGTCGCTCATGAAGGCTTTGTGGTGCACC
>JAYRFD010000379.1:0-12161 GCA_041908565.1 Polyangia bacterium
GATGGCAAAGGCCCTGCGCAGCGCCGGATCGAGGGGGCGGACGCACGAAGGAAGATGGATGCAGGCAAGGGATGCGGCCGAGCGGCCCCCCGTCCCAGCTCGGCAACACCGGCGGCGCAGCCGACACAATCAGCTGGCCTGCGCGAGCCGCTTAGGCCGCGGCTTGGGCCGGCTTCAGACCGGCTTGCGTCAGCACAGCGCGGAACGCGTTGGGATCGCTGATCGCCAGGTCGGCCAGGACCTTGCGATCCAGATCGATGTTGGCGGCGTTCAGTGCGTGCATCAGCTTCGAATACGAGATGCCCAGGGTGCGGGCTGCCGCGTTGATGCGGATGATCCACAGACGGCGGAAGTCACGCTTGCGCTCGCGACGGTGACGGGTGGCGTGCATCCAGCCATGCCGCACCGTCTCGAGCATCGCTTTCCACAGGGTCGCACGGCCTCCTCGGTAGCCACGTGCCCACGCCTTGACGCGGTTGCGACGCCGACGCGCTTTGAAGCCTCGTTTTGCTCGAGCCATTTCTAAAACTCTCCGTACTTCAGACCGGCCTGCGGGGGTTCCGGCACACCGGAACGCTTGGGAGCCCTTTGCCAAGTCACGCCAAGCCTGCGAAAAGCTGGCGGTTTTTGCGAACCGATCCGATATCACGCTCGGGCGCGCTTTGTAAAGACGCTGTTGCCGGGACCGCGCGGGGCGATGCAGCGATGGGACGATGGGACGATGGGCAGCGGGACGGCAGGCGGGACGTCGCTGGGTCAGCGAATGGCGGGATGTAGACGGGCGTCGCCGGGTCGACGAACGGCGGGGGTTACGATCCCGCGTGGTGGGCGGGCAAAAGGATCACAAGGTCGGTGTGCTCGGCATCCTGCGGTGCAGGCAGCGCTTCTTTTTCGTCGGCCTGCGGCCCAAAGGTCAGCGCGTCGGGAACCCCACGGCGCAGGGCGCGGGCCGGCATGGCATACGGGCCAACATGGCCCACACCGGCCAGGACAATCAAGCGACGCGGCGGTCGTGGGTTTTCCGGCCCGGCCCGCAGGATGTCGGCGACGGACTGCGCCATGGCTTCATCCCAAACCAGCTGAGCGGCGTAAAAGCGGTCGAAGGCGGCCTCGCGCACGGCGGGATCGGCCTTGGGATCGGCGGGGTGCTGATCGAAGATCGCGCGCACAAAGCGGCGATGCGGATCGGGCATGGGCCACGGCGTGCCCGTCGGTAGCAGCGCCTGTTCGACGGGGGAAAGGCCGGTCAGGCCCTTCTGGCGGACGGCGCGTGGTAGCTCGCGGGGGGCATTGAGCGCGTACATGCGCAGGCCGTGCGTGCGGCAGAACTCGAACAGCGGACGATACAGCGCGAAGTCAAAGCCCCAGGTGTACGACCAGTCGACGGCTTTCAGAAAGCCGTCCTCGTCGATGAAGCCGCCCAGATAGGCATCCAGTTGCGGCTGCAGGCGGCGCGGCAGCATTTCCAGCCCAACGGCGACATCGCGTCCATCGTCGGGCAGGCGATAAACCTGGGCCAGCACGAACAGCTGAGCGTGATGCGACAGTGCGTCGTTGTGATGCTCGCCAACATAGATGGCGTGGGCGGGACGCAGGCGGGCCTGCAGCTGATCGACAGTGACGGGCGCACCGCTTGTTCCATCGCGCACGACGAAGGCCAGACCTCGCTGACCGTGGCGATGCGGGGATGCATCGGGGCTGGCCGCAGGACCTGCCGAACTGGGACCCGGCCCGACGGGGGAAGCCGGAGGCGAAGCGACCGGCAGTGCCGCTTGCGGCGACTGCAGGTGTGCATCCTTGGGTGGAGCGGTGGCGCAAGACGCCCCCCAAAGCGGCAGGGCAGCCAAGAACAACAGGCGACGACCAAGCGACCCCCAGCGAGCGGGCACAGACATTGTTCAGACAGTGTACGCCGACGCTGCATGCCTCGTCTGCAAGGACGTGCGAGGCGAGTCCGGCTTATCGTTACGCTACGCGTGCCGTTCGTCGTTACGCTGCGCGTGTCGTTCGTCGTTACACGTCTGCCAGCACGATGGCAGCGCCGGATCGCGGACCGCGCGCATGCACCGTGATTCGCAGGTTTTCCGTCCAGTCTGCTTCGCCGCCTTCGTCATGGGGGTCGTCTCTTCCGTCGTCGCCTCTTCCGCCGTCGCCTCGGTCGTCGCCAACGCTTTTGGCTGCATCAGATCCGTCGCGGTCAGGGCGGGTTGAGCGGGCCGTGCGCAATGAAGAAGAAGGGGAAGAAGACTGCACGCAGTCCATCGACAAGATCGTCGAGCGGCCGCAGAAGCGGGTCGGTGGGTGCTTGGGGGCGGACTCGTCACCGAAGGTGTTGGCAGCCACAAAGACGCCGCGAAAGCCGCGCAGTCGGTAGCACCAGTACGGCAAGACATCGGTCCCCTGATCCAGCCAGTTGGTGCAGAAGGCGACCAGCAGCGCCTGCGATTGACTGGTCTGGCTCAAAAAATCGACGAAGCGATCGTCGTTTAGGTCCATGCAGATGCCAACGGTCAAGCGACCCAGCGGCGTTTCGAGGATCGGATAGGGAGTATCGCCGTCGTGGGCCCAGGTGGTGTCGGACTCGTACAGCAGGCGCTTGCGATAGTTGTAAAGCAGGCTGCCGTCGGGGCCAATCACACGGGCAGAGTTGAACAAGCGGGGCACGGCGCGACCCCCCGAACGGTCGGCTGGCCTGGCTTCGATCTCTGGATAGCCGCAGACCAGATACAGACCGTGGCGCTGCGCCAGCGCAGACAGCGTCGGAAAGCTGCCGCCATCAGCAGGCTCGCAGCGATCGACGATGGCGCCGGCGTCGGAAAATAAGTAGCCGCTGGTCGCCATTTCGGGACAGACCACCAGCTTGGCCCCTGCCTGCGCCGCCTGCTCGATCAGCTGACACAGGATCCGCAGCGACTGCTGTGGCTGATCTTTTTTCGCCTTGAACTGCAGGGCGGCGATTCTCGTCACGGGCGAGTGCCTTGCTTCATAGGGGGCGCCGCGGGGCCGCTCGCTTTGGGCGGGACAACGGCTGTCGCCCGGACCGTAGAGGACGCAGAGGCCGCCGGAGCCGTCGGAGCAGCCGCCGGGGCCAGGGCTTGGCGCAGGGCGTCTTGGGCTTTTCGCAGCTGTGCGATGCGGCTGGTCGCAGCGGCAGACACCGTCGGTGCAGCGCCCTGCTTGGGGGTAACCAAGCGAATCGCGGTGTCCAAGGAAGCGATGGCGTCCGGCGTGCGACCCAGCGCGTGCAGCAGGTTGGCGCGCAGCTCGTACATCGACACGCGACGGGGGCCCTGCGCCAAAGACAGCGCGCGATCGATGGCGGCAAGCCCCGCATCCAGCCGCCCCATGTCCAGATACAGACGCGCCAAGCGAGCGGGGGGGTTGTAGTCCTGCGGCATGGCGCGCTGCGAGGCCAGCAGCATGGCTTCCGCCGGGGCATAGCGCTTCAGGCGGCGATAACACTCCAGACGGTGCGCGTCATAGGTGGCTGCGGCGATCGGATCTTTGGTCTGCGCAGCCGCCCCTTCCAGCAGGGCCAGGCGCTCGCTGGTGTAGCGCTCGGCAGCGACGGAATCGGACAGCGCTTCGGCAAGATCAATCAGCGTGGCATAGCCATCGCTGCGGTCGTCGGGCAGAAGCGGAGCCTGCGGATCGCGGATCACGGCTTCCAAGTGGCCGCGCAGCTGACGACGCAAGCGCTGCTGCACATCGGGCTCGCTCAAGCGGCTGGTGCAGTCGGCGCCAAACGAAAAGAAGTCGGTGGCCGTGGCGTCGCGACCGACTTCGTGGTGCGCCAGATCAGACAGCTCGGCACAGGCGCGATACTGGCCGACTTCGCGCAGCGTCTGAATCTGCCCCAGACGAGCCCGCGCCGCCTGCGGGACCGATCGAGGTCCCTTTTCCACCGACGCCGCGCGTGCTGCTTGGTCATACAGCGTGGCCGCGGCCGCTGGGTTGCCTGCGGCGGCCGCTCCGTCTGCTTTTTGCAGCAGCGCATCGACGCTGGGGCCGACAGGCGACGACGCCTTGGCGCTGCGTCCCAGATCTTCCAGGCGAGCGCGCAGCTCAGACGCGGTCATGGCGCCGGTGAAGCGCGCCACCACCTGTTCGTTGCCGTCCAGCACCAAGATCGTCGGCAGGCTGCGAATCGGAAAACGCTCGACGAAGGCGGCGTTCTGCGGCAGCTCGGTATCGACGGCCAGATAGACGAAGCGATCGGCCAAAGGGGCCAGCTGCGGATCCGGAAACACGAGGTTGCGCATCGACAGGCAGGTGTGACACCACGGGGCCCAGGCGTCGATCACCAGCAGGCGGCCGCTGTCGCGCGCCAAGCGCTGCGCGCGCGCGTAGTCGTCTTCGATGAACGGCAGCACGCTGCGCGGACCGGCAGCGAGGGCGGGGCTGGCATGACAGACAAGCGCCGCCGCTGTCACTGATACGGACACCGAAAGGCGGCTCGCCAGCAGCAAAGCGGTCAGAAAGCGCCCGGCCTGCGACCGCCGAACTGGCTTCGGCAAGGGGGGACGCGCGGTCCATGTGCATGGATCTTGTCGTCGAGGCATAGCAAACGGTACACAGGCATCTTCACGGCGGCAACAAGCTTGCGCGACCCGCATCCTGCAGCCGCCCACTCACTGACCCGAAAGACTCTGCGAGGTGTTCGATGCCCCGTTCCCTGCTGCGCACGCTTGTGCGGACCCTGCCGGTCCTGGCGCTGACGATCGTCCACTGCGATTCCGGCATGACGCAAAACCCGACGGAGGACATGGCCAAGCCAGCCTGCGCCACGCTGGATCCTGCGCTGCCTTGGTACGGCACAAACCGCGACCGCCTAAATGCGCTGATGCAGTCGCATGGGTCGTGCAGCGCGACCTATGACGCGAAGGGGCGACCGGTGGCGCTGTTCGACTGGGACAACACGGTGGTCAAGAACGACGTCGGGGATGCGACGTTTTTCCACATGCTGGCGCACGATCTGGTCTTGCAGCCGCCGAACAAGAACTGGCGCTTGACCAGCCGCTACATCACGACGGACGCGACGATGGCGCTGGATGCTGCGTGTGGATCGCTGGCTGCTGCGGGGGCTGCGCTGCCGACTTCGACCAACATGGCCTGCGGCAAAGAGATCCTGACCATCTACACCGACGGCAAGACGACGGGCGGCAAGGCGGCCTTTTCTGGCTGGGACTATCGCCGCATGGAGCCGTCGTACGCCTGGGCCGCGCAGCTGTTGTCCGGGTACAGCAAGGCGCAGGTGCAGGCGTTTGTCACCACCGCCAAGACCGAAAACCTGGGCAACCCCATCGACAGCAAACAGACCCTGGGCGGCGTGGTGGTCACGGCATGGGTGCGCGTCTACGAACCGATGAAGAACCTGATTCGCACGCTGCAGGACAACGGCTTTGATGTCTGGGTGGTCTCGGCATCACCGCAGCCAGTCGTTGAAGTCTGGGCGACCGAGGTCGGCATCGCCGCCGATCACGTGATCGGCATCCGCAACAGCGAGAGCAGCGGAACGTATGGCTATGACCTGCAGGGCTGCGGCGACGTGTCGCCTGGCAGCAACGACGGCGCCGGCAACGTGACGGGCAACAGCCTGATCACGTACATCGATGGCAAGCGCTGCTGGATCAACAAGATCATCTACGGCGACACCACGCCGGCGGCTCTGCAGCGAACGGCCGATGTCCGCAAGCGGCAGGTGTTCGCGGCGGGGGACTCCGACACCGACATCACATTTATGCAAGACGCCAGCGCGCTGAAGCTGGTCTTGAACCGCAACAAGAAGGAACTGATGTGCAACGCCTACGGCAACGCCGGCGGAACCTGGATCGTAAACCCCATGTTCATCCAGCCGCGGACGCAGCAGACGACGCCCTACCCGTGCAGCAGCACTGCGTGCAAGGACTCGACGGGCGCCTCGGTCCCTTGCCGCGATGAAAATGGCGCGCAGATCGCCGATCAGACCGACCGCGTGTTCTGACGCGATGAAGCCGGCCCGCGCGTGCCGTGCAGCCCGGGTCGCGCTCGCCGGCTTCGTTCCCTTCGTTCATTCCCTTCGTTCATTCCCTTCGTTCAGTCCCTTCGTTCATTCCCTTCGTTCATTCATTGAGCAGCAGCCAGCACATCGCCGTCCCTGGCGAGCAATGACCGTGATATGGTCGCCTAATAAGGTGGCGGATCAAGACCTTGCGTCACCCCACGACAACCGACCCCTGATATCAAAAGATGTCGAAGCTGGAAGGCCAAACCATGCGAATCGGTGAACGACTGTCGAGCCTGGCGATCTCGGACATCCGCGCCATGAGCCTGCGCTGTCAAGAGAAGGGCGGCATCAACCTGGGCCAAGGGGTCTGCGACCTGCCGACGCCAAGCTTGGTGGCCGAGGGTGCCATCGCGGCGATCCAAGCGCACAAGGCGATCTACGCGCCGCCCCAGGGCATCCCAGAGCTGCGACAGGCCGTGGCCCGAAAGATCCAGCGCGACTACGACCTTTCGTACGATCCCGTCAGCGAAGTGCTGATCACAAGCGGCGCCACCGGCGGCTTTGCGGCCGCGCTGATGGCTCTGTGCGAACCCGGCGACGAGATCATCCTGTTCGAGCCGTACTATTCGTATCACCTGAACACCGTGCTTGCGCTGGGCATGAAGCCGGTGCTGGTTCCGCTGTCTCCGCCCGACTGGCGCATCGCCCGTGCCGAGCTGGAAGACGCCATCACCGATCGCACGCGCGGCATCGTCGTCTGTTCGCCATCGAACCCGTCGGGCAAGGTGCTTACCGAGGTCGAGCAAGAGATGCTCGCCGACCTGTGCCTAAGCGAAGATCTGATCGCATTCACCGACGAGATCTACGAACACATCGTCTTTGACGGGGTGAAGCATGTGCCGCTGGCCCGGCAGCCGGGAATGCGGGCGCGCTGCGTCAGCATCTCGGGCTTGTCGAAGACGTTTTCAATCACGGGCTGGCGCATCGGCTATCTGACGGCCCCGCCCGCCGCCATCGAGCGCATCACGGTCGCGCACGATCTTCTGTATGTCTGCCCGCCAACCCCGCTGCAGCTAGGTGCGCTGTCGGGCCTGTCGCTGCCCGAGTCGTATTTCCACGATCTGGCGACGCTGTATCAAAAGAAGCGCGATCTTCTGTGCAGTGCGCTGGCCGATTCCGGACTTTCACCCTACGTGCCGCGCGGGGCCTATTACGTGCTGGCCGACGCCCGCAAGCTGGGCTGCAGCACCGCACGCGAAGCCGCCTACAAGCTATTGGACGAAGCGGGCATCGCCGCGATCGCCGGCACCAGCTTCTATCGCGATCCCATCGGCGAGACCATCCTGCGCTTCTGCTTCGCCAAAGACGACGCCGTCCTTTCTGACGCCGCCGCCCGACTCCGCCGCCGCTTCACCTAGCAGCCATCCAAGCGACCGGTCCTTCGATCGTGCGAAGCCGTGCTCGGTCGCAGCCGTGCTCGGCCGAAGCGACACGCCCTCTCTTCTGATCTGACTCGATCTTCAGCAGGCGGGCACGCTCGTGCAGGCAGGCGCGCAACCACGCACTTGCAGTCGTCGCATGCGCTGCGATTGGCCACGATCTCGCCTGAACCGGCCAACGCTCTGTGGCCCACGACTGCCGATCATCGGTGACACCCACGCGGACGTACATCGCCACCACAGCGCGCCGCAGCGTCTGTGCTTCGATGGCCATCCCGACGATTGACACGAGAAATTTGCCCGACGTACACTAATTTTCGAGCATGCGTAATCTCCTTCGATCGTCATGGGCTACAGGGGTGGACAGTCTTTGGCAGAGCCTGGGGCAGCGCTTGGGGCCGCGCCTTGGATCAGGCCAGGGGCTGCTTCCCGCCGTAGCTGTGGGGTTTGGCCTTCTTGCGACCAGCGGCGCCGCGCATGCGGCCTGCTCTGACCAGACGCTGGATGTCTCGAATGATCTGGCGCTGGAGTGCTTGATCGCGCCGCGCAACCCTGCCGACCCGGATCCCAACAACCGCAAGACCGATCCCAACCTGCGCGAGCAGAGCATGTACCGCTCGCTGCTGTCAGAGCTTGGCGTGGTCATGGCGGTGCCGGCGTTGGAGCCCGCGGACACCACCGGCTTTTCCGGCTTTCACTTCTCGTTTGATGTGAACGCTACGTCGATCTCGATCAACAACGCGTACTGGAGCGGCTACAAGCAAGCCAACGGCACCAACGCGCTGGCCGGCGTGCGGCACGTCAGCGGGCAGTACCTGCCGGTGGCGTCGATCATGCTGCGCAAGGGCGTGTGGTTCCTGCCCTTGCCCTTCTTTCCGTCGCTGGAAGTCGGCTTCGGCGCATCCAACTTGCTGCAGTCGAGCATCTTCGGCCTAAACGGCTACCTGAAGTTCGCGCTGCACGAGGGCTATCACGACATCCCGATCCCATCGATCGCCGCTCGCGCTACGGTCACCCGCATCGCTGGTGCGCCGCAGATCGACATGACGCTGATCACCGTCGAAGGCTTGATGTCGAAGGCATTTGGCGCCAAGGGCACGATGACCTTCGAGCCGTACTTGGGCGGCGGCGTGATGTGGAACATCGTGCGCAGCAACGTCATCGACACCGCGCCGACCTTTGACCTGTATCGCGGCGATCCCAGCTTCAATACGACAAACGGCCTGCCGATCGCGCTCAGCCAGAAGATCACGTTCCCGACGCAGGACAACATCTTCCGCTGGCGTGTCTTTGCCGGCTTGAACGTGCACTACGCCATCCTGTCGATCACCGGCTACTTCTCGTACTGGGGCGCCGGCGAAGACAACGGGTACAACATCGCCAACATACCCGGCCCAGGCGATGTGGGTGCAACGCCAGGCGGCTCCGCTGCAGCATGCCGTCGAGACAACCGCGACAACTCGACGATCTGTCCCAAGGATCTTTCGTACAGCCAGTTTTCGATCGGCGGCAGCATCGGCCTGCGCTTCTAAGCAACACGAAGCAAGCGGCACGCATCGCTCTCTCCGCCCCTCCCCTCCTTTCTCTTCCCCTGCCATCTCTTCCCGGCCCTCCCTTTCTTGCATGCGGACTTTGGCCCGCACCGATGTGGCTGCGACCTGCTCTGCAGGTGCTGAGCTGTCGACAGAAATCGAAGCGCTGGCATTCGCCCGCGGGCTGGCGTTACCCTCTGCCGCATGAATCCGCGGGAGCAAGAAGACCTCGCCTTTGATCAGCTTGCCGACAGCCTGTTAAAGCGGCTGGAGCGTGCCCTGATTTCGTACGACCCCGACGAGCTTGAAGCCGAAAAAGCCGGCGACGTCCTGAACATCACGCTGTTTGCGGGCCAGGCCAAGCAGGAAAAAATCGTCATCAATCGCCATCGCGCAGCGCGGCAGATCTGGATGGCTGCGCAGCGTCGCGCCTGGCACTTCGATCCGATCAAAGGTCCAGACGGACAGACCACGTGGCGCGTGTCCGCCCAAGGCAAAGAAGACGAGCTGATTGCCACCTTGCAGGGCGTGCTGACGGGGCTTTTGCGGCGACCGATCCACATCAAGCCCTAGCGCCTTTACCCGCGATTACCAGCGACGGAGAATCGTAGCGGCCTCATGCGCGTTTGCGCTTGAGGCGCATGCCCGTGCTGCTTACGGTCGCGGCGATGCAACTCACCTGCGATCTGCACATTCATTCGCGCTTCAGCCGAGCCACCAGCCGCGATCTAAACCTGGGTCAGCTGTACCAGTGGGCGCAGCGCAAGGGCATCGGCATCGTCGGCACCGGGGACTTCACACACCCGGGCTGGCGGGCCGAGCTACACCGCGATCTGGTTCCGATCCCCGGAGAGCCCGGCTTCTTTGCGCTGCGCGCCGATCTGCGCGAGCCGCTGGATGCCGAGATTCCGCGCGCCTGCCGCGCACCGGTGCGCTTTGTGCTGACCGCAGAGACCTCGCACATCTACAAGAAGGCGGGGGCGCTGCGCAAAGTGCACAACTTGGTGCTGGCGCCTGACCTAAACGTCGTCGAGAACCTGTGTCAGCGCTTGGCGGCGCTGGGCTGTAACCTGAACGCCGACGGCAGGCCCATCTTTGGTCTGCCCTGCCGCGACTTCCTAGAGATCATCCTTGAGACCGATGGGCGCGCCTGCCTGATCCCCGCGCACATCTGGACGCCGCACTTTTCGCTGTTCGGATCGCTGTCTGGCTTCGATCGCATCGAAGACTGCTTCGCCGATCTGACGCCGCACATCTTCGCGCTCGAGACCGGCCTGTCTTCTGATCCCGCGATGAACTGGCGGCTGTCGCAGCTTGATCGATTCACGCTGATCTCGAACTCCGATGCGCATTCTGCGCAGAAGCTTGGGCGCGAGATGAACCTGATCAACATCCAGCCTTCCTACGATCATCTGCGCGCTGCGCTGGAACACTGCGCCCCCGACGAGTTCCTGGGCACCATCGAGTTCTTCCCCGAAGAAGGCAAGTATCACTTGGACGGCCACCGCGCCTGCCAAGCCCGCCTGGATCCGGCAGAGCGCATTCGCTTGGATGGCAAGTGCCCGGTCTGCGGTGAAGACGTGACGGTGGGAGTGCTGTCGCGCGTCGAAGCGCTGGCCGACCGAACGGCCAAGGACATCCAAGACGGGCTGCGTCCCTCGCGCGCGCGACCGTTCACCAGCCTGGTGCCGCTGCCCGAAATTGTCGCCGAAGTGCTGGGCGTGGGCGTCGCCACCGAGGGCACACAGCGGCTGTACTTCAAGCTGCTGGATCAGCTGGGCAGTGACATGCACATCCTGCGACACGCCGATGCCGCCGATCTGCGCAAGGCCGGCGGCGATCTGTTGGCCGAAGGCGTGCGCCGCGTGCGCGCGGGACAGCTTCATATCGCTGCGGGCTACGACGGGGAATACGGCCGTATTCACATCTTCGAGCCCGGCGAGCGCAGCCCCAAGCGCAGCGGACGCGATGAACAGATGGCGCTGTTTGCATGACCGTAGATGACGTGACGCCCAGCCAGGCCTTGCACGGCCTGACCCCGCCGCAGCGTGAAGCGGCCGTGGCCATGGAATCGGCCTTGGTGGTCGCGGGGCCCGGATCGGGAAAGACGCGCACGCTGATCGCTCGCTTGGCGTACTTGTTGGAAGCGGGTCTCGCCCAACCACAAGAGCTGTGCGCGATCACGTTCACGCGCAAAGCCGCAGCCGAGCTCCGCGAGCGTCTGCAGCGCAGCTTGGGTGCGACGACAGACCGCATCACGGTGGGGACGTTTCATCAGCTGGCCTTGCTGCTGCGTCCGCTGCCACCGAACGTGCGCTTGATCAGTGATGCCGATCGCCAGGCGCTTCTGATCCATGTCCTTCGCGCGCAGCAGAACAGCGAACGCCCGTGGACCCAGACGACACTTTTGCGGCGTGCGCGACGCGTAGGCGAAGCGATCAGCCTGTACAAAGGCCGCGGTGGCGACGCGCAGCTTGATCGGCTGATCGCACCTGACCCCATTCAAGCCGATCATGCAGAGCATGCTTCCGACAGTCCGCCCTGGCTGTGGCCGGCGATGCGCGCATACCAGACCTGGCTTGCCGCGCTGGATCTGGAAGACCTGGACGACCTGCTGATTGCCGCCGCCAAGGCCTGTCAGATCGGGCAGATCAACCCGCGCTATCGCTTCATCCACGTTGATGAATACCAAGACACAAACGGCGTTCAGCGCGAGCTTCTGATCGCGCTGTCGCAAGACGGCGCGCGGGTCTTCGCCATCGGCGATCCCGATCAGTCGATCTATGCCTTCCGTGGAGCCGACCTGGGCAACTTCTTTGCGTTTCCGCAGGACTTCGCGGGAACGCAGCGCTTCTTTCTGCGCGACAATTTTCGATCGACGGCGACCTTGGTCTCGGCCGCCACGGCGCTGATCAGGCACGGTGCTGCCGACGACGGACCGCCCCCGCGCGCGCAGCGGTCGGACGGGGAACGCGTGCAGCTTCGCCCCTTTCCAAGCCCGCTTGCCGAAGCCATCGCCATCGCCAGAGAGATCGAACGCTTGGTCGGTGGCACCAGCCTGACCTCGCACGACCAGGGCCGCGCCACCGCGTGGTCCAGTGGACGCTACGGCTTTTCGGACATCGCTGTGCTTACGCGCACAGCAGCCCGCGCTGATGCCGTGGCTCTTGCACTGCACCGCGAAGGCATCCCTACGCTGCGTCC
>JAYRFD010000380.1:0-3649 GCA_041908565.1 Polyangia bacterium
AGCGTTGAATTGACCTGCGTGCGACGGCGGTGATAGGGTCTCGACGTGGCAGGTCAGACGATGTTCGCTGCAAGTCAGCCGCCTTCTTCCGCTCCGTTACGCATCCTCATCGCCGATGATGAGCCGAACTTGCGCAAGGTGCTGGGATCCTTGCTGCGCCGCGAAGGCTATTACGTCCTGGAAGCCCGCGACGGGGAAGTGGCTCTTAGCTCCCTGGCGCAAAGCCAAAGAAGCGGGCACGAGGTGGCGTGTCTGATCACCGACCTGCGCATGCCGCGCATGGATGGCATGACGCTGTTTCGGCACGCCATCGCCGAATATCCCGAGCTGAAGATCATCATCTGGACCGCCTACGGCCGCATCACCGAGTCCGTCGAAGCGGTCAAGCACGGCGCGTTCGACTACATCGAAAAGGGCGCCGACCAGGACTACATCCTGCAAGTCGTGCGCAAGGCGCTGTCGAGCTTCGAGCTAGACAAAAAAGCCGAGCGCAGCGACCTGCGCGGCGGCAACGTCCCCAGCCACTTGGGTCGCTTCGGACTGATCGGCACATCCGGCGCGCTGCGTCAGTGCTTCGGCCTGATCGACAAGGTCGCCGACACGCCATCGACCGTGCTGATCACCGGCGAAAGCGGCACCGGCAAAGAGCTTGTGGCCCGCGCGCTGCACGAACATTCCAGTCGCAAGAACGAAGCCTTCATCAAGATCAACTGCGCCGCGATTCCCAAGACGCTGATGGAATCCGAGCTGTTCGGGTATGAAAAAGGCGCGTTCACCGGCGCCGTTTCGCAGAAGCCCGGGCGCTTTGAACTGGCCGACAAGGGCACGCTGTTTCTGGACGAAATCGGCGAGCTTCCCGTCGAGATGCAGGTCAAGCTGCTGCGCGTCTTGCAAGAGTCCGAGTTCGAGCGCGTCGGCGGCATCAAGACGCTGCGCGTCGATGTGCGCGTGATCGCCGCCACCAACCGCGATCTGGTGCGCGAAGTGGCGCTGGGCAACTTCCGCGAAGAGCTGTTCTATCGGCTGAACGTCGTGCCGATCTCGCTGCCGCCGCTGCGCGAGCGCCAGCAAGACATCCCGCTTCTGGTCACGCACTTCATCGCCAAGTTCAACGATCGACTGAAGAAGGCCGTGACCGGCGTCGCGCCCGACGCGCTGGATGCCTTGGTGCGCTACCCCTTCCCCGGCAACATCCGCGAGCTAGAGAACATCCTCGAGCGCGCCGTGCTGCTGGGGGATAGCGCCGTGCTGGGGCTGCGCGATCTGCCCGCGGTGGCGGCGGTTGGCCCTGGCTCTGGCGCGGGGTCGACGACTGCTGGAGTTCCGCTGATGGTGACCCTGAACAGCGGACCGGTCGCCGTCGCACCATCGGCGGCCGCGGCCGCCGGTCCCGCACCAACCAGTGGACCCGTGCCGCATGGCAGCGCTGCAGCGTCCGCTGCCACCGTCGATTCGGCGAGCGGCGGCAGCGCGGGACCCCGACCGGCATCGTCGCTAAAAGAGATCGTCCGGCTAGAGACTGAGCGCGTCGAGCGCGAGATGATCGTCAAGGCGCTGGAGCAGACCGGCGGCAACGTCACGCAGGCCGCGCGTCAGCTACGAATCAGCCGCAAGAGCCTACAGACCAAAATGAAAGAGCTGGGCCTGCGCGAAAAAGGTCAGTAGCCCACGACGGAGTTTGCCTGGCACCACGCGGCTCTGCAGCACCCGACTCAGTCGAGCCGCGCGTCGCCGCACGGCGAATATCGAACAGACAATCAGACCAACACAACGATTCCGCACGAGAGGACAGCGATGCGATCCGCCTTTTTACACCCCTGGCTTCTGACCGCCGCTCTTGCCTGCAGCGCGACCTTCTTGGGCTGCGGCGGCGACGGTGGCCCCGGCACGGCCTGCCCGGCGATTGCGGCCGCAAACTTCACGATCACGGTGACCGACAAGACCTCGGGCGCGCGCATCTGCGATGCCAAGGTCGAAGCGACGGACACCGCGACGATGGAAAAAGCAACGCTTTCGTCCTTCGGTGGCGCCAGCGACTGCAGCTATTCCGGCGGCTTTTACGAACGCCCCGGAACCTTCGATGTCACCGTCAGCAAGGCCGGCTATACATCGCAGACCAAGACCGCGATCAAGATCACCAAGGGCGTCTGCAACGTGACGCCCGCGCAGCTTACGTGTTCGCTGTAAGCGCGCCTCGCGCGATCTCGGTCGCGCTGCCTTGACCGCCGCAGATTTAAGCGCTGATTTCTGAACCGCAAAGTCAGCGACGCTTGCACGAACGCTGACTTGAACGCTGATTCAGCGACGCTTGCACGAACGCTGACTTGAACGCTGATTCAGCGACGCTTGCACGAACGCTGACTTGAGCGCCGACTACTTGAGGGCTGCTTCGATCTCGCGGATTAGCTCGGCGCTTTCGGGTTCGACGTCGCTGCCGAAGGCATTGCGCACGACGCCGTCCTTGCCGACCAGATACTTGTGAAAGTTCCACGCGGGGGCGGGGTGCTTGGACGAAAGCAGGCGATACAGCGGAGCCGCATCGGCGCCCTTGGTCTTGCTTTTTTCCAAAAGCGGGAAGGTGACGCCGTAGCGCGCTTTGCAGAACGTGGCGATGGTGGCGGCGCTGCCGGGCTCTTGCCCGCCGAAGTCGTTGCAGGGCACGCCGATCACGACCAGGCCGCGATCTTTGAAGCGCTGATGCAGCCGTTCCAGCCCTTCGTACTGCGGGGTGTAACCGCACTCGGACGCGGTGTTGACGATCAAAAGGACCTTGCCGCGATACGTCGACAGGGCAAGTGGCTGCCCATCCAGGGTGCGGACGCTTAGCTCATGGATGTTCGATGCAGGACGGGTCGTCGAGGGTGCGGTCACGGCGGGGGGCTCCTTGGCCAAGGCCAGCGCAGGGACGGGCAGCGCCATCAGCGCGGCCCACAGGATGGAAAAAGTTCGCGGCCACATGCGCACGTAAGATGCCGCGAGGCCCGCGGGCTCGTCACGCGCTTTGTGCAGCAGAGCCCGCCGCCAACGCGCGCGCCCGGTGGACAAAAGCGCAGCGCTCGACGGGGATGGTGATCGATGAAATCGATGCACAGCGATGTGATTGATGAGAGCGAAGCAGGCAACAAGCTCGATGCGATCGGCGCGAAGGGACAAGCGGCGACGAAGGGTTCAGCGAATCCGACGCGCAAGCACAGTGCCAAGGCCGATCAGAAGCAGCGCGGGCACGATGCCCAGCAGCGCTTCGTCGGCGCTCATGTGACTGCCGACCGCGGCCCCGGCCACCAGCGTAACCAGAAGAGCACTCGCCCCCAGCAGCAAAAGCAGGCGCGCCAAGCTGCCCGGCCCCAGCACGATGCGTCGCGGCAGGCCAATCCCTAGGCTGGTCAGGACCAGCGCTGCTCCGACGTAGACCAGCACTGTGCCGCTGCGAAAGTCGCCCAAGCGGAAGGCCAGCACGATCAGCCAAAGCCCCAGGCGCAGCGCCCAGCGCACCGGTGAAAGCCAGCGCGGATCGCTCGCAGGCTGGGTGACGCGAGCATGCAACAGCGTGCGTCGCCCCAGCCAGACCAGCGGGATCGCCACGACTCCACCGACGGCAAGAGACGTAAAGAAGGCATCGCCTGCAAACATCCGCACGTCGTGCCAAAAC
>JAYRFD010000381.1:0-4158 GCA_041908565.1 Polyangia bacterium
CGCGGGGGGGAGCGTAGCCATCGCGGCGCAGCGCAGCGCCAATCTTCCGCAGGCTCAGACCCCGCGCATGCAGCACTCGTGCATGGTCGGCGGCTTCGTCCTGGTCGCAGACGAACACGCGCTTTTCGGGACGCTTGTACGAGCGCGGCGTGTGCTGGCCAGCACGTTGTAGGAAGTCCCCGATAACGCGGCCATGCCACGCGCCACCGCGACGGGCGGGGATGCCCTCTGCCGTCAGTTTCTCGGCAATGGCGCGGTGTCCCATTCCGTCCGCGTGCAGGGCGATGACCCGTCTGACGACGGCTTGTTCCTCGGGGACTTCGACCATCGTCCGTCGCCCTTTATCGTCCAATTGACTGGAATATCGTAGCCCATATGCTGGAGTCCCAAGCGCAATCCCCTGCGCTCGCATATGATGCATCGCTTCCCGTGTTCGCTCCGAGATAATCTCTCTTTCAAACTGTGCGTAATTCGCAAGCGTCAACATTTGCATCCTGCCCGCCGCGCTATGCGTATTCACCATGCCGCAGACAGACAGCAGGTGAAAGCGATCCCGCGCGAAATACTGTTCAACTAGGAAGCACAGATCGCGCACCGATCGCGTCAGCCGATCCAGCTTCGCCACGACGATCGTATCGGCGCGCCCGCGCTCCAGCATGCGCAGGGCCGCCTGAAGTCCGGGCCGCTCTAGCGTACTCCCCGAGATTCCCTCGTCTGCCTTGATATCAAGAAGAGTGATCCCGTGCAGCTTGCAGTATAGTTTTAGCTTATCCCGTTGTGCGTCAAGACTTACCCCCTCCGACGCTTGTTCAAGAGTGCTTACCCGAATGTAACCGACCGCTATGCGTGTGTTGTTCTCATGCTGTGTACGTGTATGCATGAGGCACGTCGTATTCTATGTCGGTGTTCCCTTCGGTTTCTCAGGCGATGGGCTGGCGATGTATGCGGGGGATTCGGCGAGTGAGTGGGAGGTGGGGTTGGTTGGATGCAGGTTACAGCGGGTGGCGAATGAGATCGGGGTCGCGCAGCGGCTCGGTTGCAATGAAGCGGCCGTCGGGGCGCTGCGAAAGTCCAGCCAGCGCGATGTCCAGATCGTGCGTGAAAAACAGGCGACCCGAGCGCTGCAATAGCTGGCCCAGCAGCGCAGCTTTCTCGTCGATTAGGAGTTCGGGATAGCGGTCGTAGCCCATCGTCATGGGCACGTGTACCCAGGCGGATCCCGGCACCAAGTCGCCCAGAAACGTCACCGATCGCGGGCCGCCGGATGACGTAGGGACATCGCCAGCAGGGCTCGCCAACACTTCCGTCAGAAGCAAGCCGGGAGTGTGGCCATGGCTGTAGTGAAAACGCAGTCCGGGCAGGCTGGGATCCGTCGCCGCGCGTCCAGCGATCACGTGCAGTCGACCGCTGTCCCGCAGCAGAGTCTGAAGTTCGGGGATGAACGATGCGCGATCGCGCGCGTGGGGTTGTTCGGCCCGCTGCAGCGCTTCTTCCGACACGACGAAGCGCGCATTGGGAAACAACAAACGCAGCGGCCTGCCTTCTTCGTACGGCGAAAGCAGGCCTCCGGCGTGATCGAAGTGCAGGTGCGAAAGCACCACGTGCGTGATGTCCGCATCGGAAAGCCCCAGTTTGGCCAGCGACTGCAGAAGGACGTGTTCATCCTCCAACACACCGAAGCGCTGACGCATGGCAGGTGGAAAAAACACGCCGATGCCCGCTTCAAAAAGGATGCGCTGATCGCCGCGCTCGACCAGCATGGCGCGACACGAAAGCGAGATGCGGTTTTCTTCATCCGGCGGACACAGCTTGGCCCACAGCGCTCGCGGCGCGTTGCCGAACATGGCCCCACCGTCAAGGCGCTGGCGGTTGCCGGGCACCGACGAGACGTACGTTACAGGCTGCGCGCGTTCCATCGGCTACACCGAAAAGCCGACGGATTCGTCGTCGTACAGCTGATTGAAGCGCTCGGCATAGCGGATCAATAGCTCGCGGCGCTTGACCTTCATCGTGGGTGTCAGCTCGCCTTGCTCTTGGCTCAAGTCGCGATCCAAAAGGATGAAGCGACGAATCGTCTCGACGTGTGCCAGGTGTTCGTTGCCGCGGCGAACGGCGTCGATCATGCGCTTGCCGAATTCAGGATGCTGCACGACGGCGGCCATGCTGCGGTTCAGCGCTTCGCTGCGCGCGGCGGGATTGGCCAGTAGTTCACGCGTGCGCGCGTCGAGATCGGTCTTGCTGACCAGGCCGCGCTCGGCGCCCCACTCCAGGGTTTCAAGCGGGCTGGGCACAACCAAGGCGGTCACATACGGTCGGTTGTCGCCGCAGGCCAGCACGTGGCTGATCAGCGGGTCGGCGGACTTGATCGCCGCTTCGATGTTGGCCGGCGCCAAGTTCTTGCCGCCCGAGGTAATGATCAGGTGCTTCTTGCGGTCGGTGATGCGCAGATAGCCGTCGGCATCCATCGTCCCGATGTCGCCGGTGTGCAGCCATGGTCCGCCATGTCCATCGGCATCCGATGATGGAGTCAGGATCTGCGCGGTCGCCGCTTCATCTTTGAAGTATCCCTTGAAGACCCAGGGTCCGCGCATCAGAACTTCGCCGTCTTCTGCGATCGTGCACTGCATCGGCGGAATCACGCGCCCGACGGTGCCAAGGCGCGTCGCTCCGGGGCGATTGCCGTGCGTTACGACCGTCGCTTCGGTCATGCCGAACACTTCGTAGATCGGCAGGTTGGCAGCCCAGAAGAACTCCAACACGTGCCGCGGAGTGGGCGCCGCACCGACGATAAAGTAGCGAATGCGACCGCCGAAGGCCGCGCGCAGCTTGCTGAACACCAAGCGCTCGGCCGCGCGGTACTGCAGGTCGATATCGGACGGAATCGGCCGCCCGGACAGGATGCACTCGCTGCGTTTTTTCCCGGTGGAGACGGCCCAAGAAAATAGCTCGCGCACGGGGCGGGGCTTGCGTTCGACTTCGCTGTGAACCTTGGTGTACGCCTTTTCAAACAGGCGCGGGACCGAGCCAAACAGCGTCGGGCGGACTTCGCGAATCTCGGTCAGGACGGCGGCGGTGCTGGTCGCAAAATACGTCGGCAAGCCAGCGCTGATGCGCCCAAAGCAGGCAAAGACGCGCTCGGCTGCGTGCGCCATCGGCAGGAAGCTGTACATCGAGTCGTCGTCGAACATCTCTTGCACTTTGTCCGCGTTCGAAAACAACGACAGGATGTTGCGGTGGCTGATCATCGCGCCCTTGGGCGGCCCCGTGGTCCCCGATGTGTAGATCAGGATCGCGGTGTCATCGGGCTGGATGCGGCTCTGCTGCTGGTCCAGTTCCGTCGCAGAAAGCGGCGGACCGGTGAAACGAGCGGGCGACTGGATGCGCAGGTCGCTGCCGCGGTACTTGGCATACAGATCTTCTGTCCACGGCACGATGGCGACAATCAGCGGCAGATCGCGAGCGGCCTCTAAGACGGACTTCAGCTCGTCTTCTCCGTCGACAAACAGCACGCGCGTATCGCTGTGCTGAAGCAGATAGCGAATCTGTTCGACGGTCTGCTGCGGATAGATGCCCCAGCTGACCATGCCGGCAAGCTGCGCACCAAAGTCATAGATCGGCCAGGCCGCCTGCGTCGGTCCCAGCACCGCGACGCGATCGCCAAGCTTCAGGCCCAGTTCCAACAGCGCGCGCGCCACGCTGGCCGACCGCTGCAGAAACTGGTCATAGCTGATGGGCTGCCAGATCGGCGATCCCGCCGATCCGCCGGTATTCCCCGACGAGCGGTGGTACATCGCCGCCCGCGATCCCGTGCGCGCAGCCCGTGCGCGCAGCATATCGGCCAGGGTGCGGACGCCCGAGGCGCCCGCCACGTGTGACACCGGAACCCGCGGGCCGTTGGCCGCCGCCTTCTTTTCATCCCACTGGGTCAGCCGGTCGCGCACAGCATCAAGCAGAGGAGCGAACATGTCGTCGGAGCCTCCTTGTGGACCTTTGCTTGTATCCCGCCGGCTGCCGCTTCGTCAACGCGCTTGCCTGTGCCTGGGGCGCACCGTATAGTCCGCCCTCTTTCGTCGGCTCGCAGTCAGTCCCACGCAGCCTTCGCCCCCCTTCGTTATTCCCGCATGGATCGCGCAAGTGTCGATAGCGTCGTCGAACAGC